>JADFPP010000133.1 GCA_022562275.1 Bacteroidota bacterium | reverse complement strand
GACAAGAATTATACGTGGCCGAGTGACTTTCGTTTCGCATCTCCCTGTGTTCATGGGCGACTATTACGGTCATAGACACTGCCTGTAACTGCCCTTCAGTGGTCACGTTGCCTCCCCCTGTCGATGCGAGATGGCCGCGCAGTGCTGGCAACTTGCCGGCGAACCCCCCAGAGCACTTCCCCCCTGACCCCCATACACACCCTGTCGCCCCTGCGCTCCGCGCCGTTCCCTCGGCCCAGTCGAAGCGCGACGTGGCCGCGTTGAACTCTGCCCATCCCGTTTCCTGGGTCCAGATACTCCGCTGGTCCACCACCAGCGCCCACGCCCGACGTAGCCAATCAGCTTCGCGACGAGCGGCCGTAAAATCTGCTGGCATCACGCGTCGCCTTCACCCCAGGGTTGTCGCCAGTGGGGGTCAGATTCCGCGTTGGGCGCAGTCATATGTTCAGCTCCTCGACCAGCAGCTTCTCGCCGGACTCTTTGTCTGCCTCGTAGTAGGCGTTCAGTACTTGGAGTGGCTCCGTGCCGTTGGCGGTCGAGGTTTTCGCGGGTTTCGGCAGGGGTCCGCTAGATTTTGGGATGAGCCCTCGAATTCGATCAACAATATCGGCATTTAAGAATTTTGAAAGATCGATTCCTGTATCAATCAAATTGTTAAGCTGCAGAACTCTCTGGTTTAATTCGAAGATCAGTTCTTTTTCTTTCTGCCTGTTCAAAAATGATTGATATGCATTATCAAGTAATTGAAGAAATATTTGAAGTGTGATCTTATCAAATTCTGTAAAATCAGATTTATCTAACTTTGCACCAACAGTTATTCCAAAAACAGAATTATCAATTAGCGGAAGATTCGCGCAAGCTTTTACATCTTCATTCAAATCATATTCAATCTGCATCCTGCTGCTGTTATTGGTTATCAAACATTCAGTGTTTTTTTCTTTCTTACCATACATCATCTGCCAGGCTGAATCTGAAACTTTTTTATAAAAGAGGTTTACATCCGTAACCAGAAAATTCCCTCTTAATAAAACTGCAAATTGTTTTGCCATTTCATTAATAGATTTTGATTCGGAAAGTATTTCAAATCCTTCCTGGAAGGAATCTACCTGGAGTGCAAGTTTTTCTACAATATTTGAATGTGTTGTATTCACAAGACTTGAACTATAATTAATTGAGAATAGTTACGTTAAACTACTCATGTTTACCTTTTAAAAACTGATCTATCAAAAACCGTTGTCCAAGGGACTCCTTCGGAGAAACGGTTAAATTATTGCGTTGGTTTTTATTAACCCACGACTTAAGTCGTGGGTTAATAAGTAAAAAAAAAGTTTTTCGAACCGTTTTAACAGTTTTTATTTGTAACCGGTTAACTTGAGTAAGATAAATAACGATATAAATAATGATTGACGAATATTGGATTGATTTAACCGATAATCAAAGAACTTTACTTACTCAGTGCATCTTCAATTGAATCGGCTTTTTCGGCAAATGTAAACAAGCCCATTATGTGGAACGTTTTTTCAATAGTTGGATCAAGATTCGTAAAATAAAGTTTACCTTTGTTTTCATTTAACTTTTCAATAATCTCAATCAGGTAAGAAATACCTATGGAGTTAACCACTTTAGATTCCTTCAAATCCATTATAACTTTTTTTACCCCTGCATCTTTATGCTTCATAAACTCGTTCGTTATTTTCTCGCCGGCAGTATTATTTATGTAGCCGCTTGTTTTCATTATCAAAGAATGATCTTTGAATTCTGATGTAAGATTAAAATCAGTTAACATTTATTTCTCCTATTTAAACTAAATTTTTAATAATCGTTATTTTCGTTCCGGATGGTCCGGACTCGATAATAAAATCATCTGACATTGATTTCATTAGTTTTAATCCCCATCCCCTTTTACTAGCGCCACCAATCTTATCAGAAATTTGAGGTTCCTCAACCTCTTCAGGATTAAAACCCTTGCCAAAATCTGTAACAAGAATTATTAACTTTTCTTTTGTCATAGTAAACTCAACGTTAATATACGGATTATCATCTCCGGCATGTTCCAAACCGTTTATAACTGCTTCAGTAACCAGTATTCTTGCTTCACCAATTTTGTCATCTGAAATTCCAAGATGTCTGCCCATTTTATCCAATCCCTCAAGTGCAACTAATTCTATATCGGGAACTTTGGGTAATTTTATTTCAAGATTAATATTTTGATCTGCCATTAATTTGCCTCTTATATAATTTCCTGATAAATAAAATAGATAAGAAGATGTGTTTTATAAATTTGTTTCAATGTCAACAAAATATAAGAATATTCAAAATAGATTTTTATTAAATATCGAACTCCTTTCCGGGGGAAGAATGCAATTTTTGTTTTAAATAGTTCAAAACATCAATTTAAATTTCTTCCATATTTTATCACTGCATTGTTAAATTGTATTTGAAAAAATTATTAATTATGCATTATTATCATGAAAAACTTCAACGACTTCATCGGTCTGTTTACAGATCATTATGAATTTACAATGGCACAGGGATATCTTTTAGATGGAAGAAAAAATTCCACTGCCTGTCATGATTACTTTTTCAGGAAGAACCCGTTCAATTCCGGTTACACAGTATTTGCCGGACTTTATGATCTGCTTGAGATGATATCAAATTATAATTTTAATTCCGATTCTATAGATCATCTCAGGAAGATAGGATTCAACGATGAATTTTTAGATTATTTAAAAGACTTCAGTTTTAAAGGCAGCATTATTGCTCCGCAAGAAGGTGAAATAGTTTTCAGTAACGAACCGATCGTACGTGTGGAAGGCAGCATAATTGAAACACAATTAATGGAAACAATTTTACTTAATACATTAAACTTCCAATCACTCATTGCAACCAAAGCATCAAGGATCCGAAAGTCTGCCGGTAACAGAATTGTAATTGATTTCGGATTGCGAAGAGCACAGGGTTTGTCAGGTATTCATGCAAGTAAAGCAGCAGTAATAGGCGGAGTAAACAGTACATCAAATGTTTATAGTGCGTTCGCATTTGGTTTTGATTCTTCAGGCACTCAGTCACATTCGTGGATACAAAGCTATCCCGATGAATTAACCGCGTTCAGAAAATATGCAAAAGCATTTCCGAAAAATTGTGTTCTTCTTGCTGATACTTACAATACATTGAACAGTGGAATTCCAAATGCCATTACAGTTGCAAAAGAAATGGAAAAGAACGGAGAAAAACTCTGGGGAGTTCGATTAGACAGTGGTGATCTTGCTTACCTTAGTAAAAAATCCCGCGCCATGCTCGATGAAGCAAATTTAAATTACGTTAAAATAGTTGCTTCGAACCAATTGAACGAATATTTAATCAAAAGCTTATTAGAGCAAGGCGCACCCATTGATGTATTTGGTGTTGGTACAAATTTAATAACCGGACAGGATGATGCCGCACTCGATGGCGTTTATAAGCTGAACACGATTGATGAACACCCTTCATTGAAACTTTCGGATGATTTGGAAAAAGTTACACTTCCCGGAGCAAAAAAGATTTACCGGTATTACAATGGCAGCGGTAAGTTTTATGCAGATGGAATTCTTTTAGCGGAAGAAGAAAACATTCAAAAAATTATTCATCCATTTCATTCTCAGAAAAGTGTTGAGGTTGGTCAGCTAAAAAAGGAAAATCTGATTACGAAAGTAATGGATAAAGGTGATATAAAAATTAAAAATTATAGTGTTAAAGAAATCTCGGAATATGTTAGAGAAAGATTAGAACTTTTACCAGACGAGCACAAACGATTTGAGAATCCTCACATTTATAAAGTTGGAATAAGTGAAAAATTGTTCGATCTTCGGAATAAATTGATGAGAAACTATTATTAATTACCACATAGAAAAAAAATGAAAACCGCTTTATTAATAGTTGATGTTCAAAATGACTTTTGCCCCGGAGGAGCATTACCAACTCCGCAAGGAGATATCATCGTGCCTGTGATAAATAAATTGATGGAAAAATTTTCCCTAATTATTGCTTCACGCGATTGGCATCCGGAAGATACGATTCATTTTAACCACTGGCCAGTACATTGTGTTAAGGAATCTCACGGTGCAGACTTTCCGGCTGATCTTAAGAGAGAAAATATCATTCAGATATTCGAGAAAGGTACGGGAAGTAAAGATGATGGTTACTCTGCATTTGAGGCAACAAATAAAAATCTTGGGGAATATCTTAAAGAAAAAGAAGTCGATGAACTTTACATCGTAGGTTTAACAGCAGAGTATTGTGTTAAATCAACTGTTCTCGATGCATTAAAATATGGTTTTAAAACCTTTGTAATTAAAGATGCAGTGGAAGGGATAAGACAAAATGAAGACGATTTTGATAATGCATTTGAAGAAATGAAAAATGCCGGAGCAACAATTATTACTTCGGATGCATCTGTCCAAAACAAATAGAACTCTCTCTAATCTCTCTCTTAAAAAGAGAGAGACTTATTGATAATAAATCGCTTTATGGTCATGTTAGGACAGATTGTTAGCATATAGAGCTCATTACTAATAAGCCTTTCTCTTGATAAGAGAAGGGTTGGGATGAGTTCTAATATAGTAAAGAAAACCTTAAAATATTTTATTAATCAAACTAAATATTCATCTTTCAATTTATCTTGGACTGTAGTAACTTCAGACGATATTAACGGTTAAAGGCATTCAATATTTGATTGTTTGAGATGTTAGGTTTAGTTT
>JADFPP010000009.1 GCA_022562275.1 Bacteroidota bacterium | reverse complement strand
ATTTTGATAATTCTCTAATTTGAACTTTATGGGATTATTGCCAATACTTACTATACTACTGATTATCTCCCGGCTATCCAGATATGGCAGCAGGTTCTCGAATGTTTTTGCAGCAGCCATTGCTGTAAAACTAAGTTTCAGTGCACTGCGTACACCAGGTTTCCCTATTACCTTAAATTTTAGATTAAGAACATTTACCTTCCCCTTTGATCCCTGTGGTACTGCACTTGCAAAGACCAGTTTGCCTTTATCCGTTCCTTTTGTATTTACTGTGGGATTTTCGAATCCATTTGTCCTTCCTCCCTCGAATGATTCGAATTCCAAAGTTGTATTATCCCACTCAAGCATTGCTGTAAAACTTCCCAATTCGAATTCATATTGAGATACATCTATATTGACTGGTATCTCCACTGTCATCCCCCTTGTTATCTCAGTGGTAACCGGATTAGCTGTTACCCTTATCTTCTTATCACCACAAAACAATGAGACGGGTAGAATTAACAACATTATTAGTATTGCTACCATTGTTTGGTTTTTCATTGTGTGTTCCTTTTGTTTAATATTTCAATTATTTAATAAGTTAATTTCCTATCTGATTATTTTTTTAATTTCCTATATTTTTTGTGGTTGGTTCTTCATATGCTGTTGCCGCCACTGGCGGTGTAAACGATTCACAAACCGGGAATGGTACCGGAATACCCACATCAAAGGATAATAAGATCAATGCATCAGTTGAATTTGTCAGTCCATCTGAATTTACATCACCAAATCCTGTATTTATTCTATCTAAAAAATCAGGTGGAATTGGTAGTCCTACATCGAATGAAAGTATTATCAATGCATCTGTTGAATTACAATTATCATCACCGTTTACATCTCCTAAGAAACCAGATGGTAATGTTGCAACCTCAATATCACCTGGATATGCGGGAGCGATACGAGCTCCTAGGTCACTATGTGTTTGAATGAATCCACGAATGAAAGTAATATTCGAGCCATCAACCGGAGGCTGATAATCAGTAATACCAGTTAGCCTGTGACCTCTAAGTGTAAAGTAACCAGACTGATCATACATTAAAATGGAATTTCCCTGTCCGTCATTAAGCCTGAATGTTCCATTACCTAAGTCTCGATCACTCGAAATGGCGTTTCTAACTATCACATATTGTCCCTCGTACTTCTCAGACAACGGATTCCAATTACCTTGATCATCAACAAATTCGCTAATATCAACCTCTATCGGTGCAGGTCTTGAACCTAAATTGCCTACAATACTGACTGAAGTAGGAGGATTTACTAAAAGAGCAACTTGCGTTGTTGTAAAAAATTCTTCAACAACAACAGTAAATTCAACTACATCTGCTGTATCAACGAGATCAAAAAATGTATTCTGATTTACACCGGTAGTATCATGTTGTATAGGTATAATACCGTCAAAAAATTCATGTTGGTTACCATTCGGATCTACCATGTAAATCATCCATCTATTTCCGGCAGCATGGATTCGTCTTCTATCTGTTCCCGCATTAACAACAGGTGCAACCATAACAACACCTTGCACCCGCACAGTATCTCCAAAAAGTGGATTATGCCGTTCCTGATCGTCTCCGTTAGCAATTAATGAATCGGGATGCTGATATTGTATGTCCTCAATAGTAACGAGAGGATAAGTTTGTGCAAATAGCATCCCGCTAAATGCAAGAAAAAATAAAAGCGTTAAAAGTTTTTTCATCATTAACTCCTTGTGTTATTTAATTATTAAAAATTTCCCTGTTTTAAGATCTCCACTTCGTTTGTTTTCTACAGCAAACAAGTACATTCCGGTTGCAATTGCCTGGTCGCTATCGGTAATTAAGTCCCAAGCGTGCTCGCCGCCAGCCATCTTTTGCTTACCATCGCTGGCAAAAGTTTCAAACCATCTAATATCTGAGCCGTTACTTGCCTGATCATGCTGAATTCTTCTAACAATATCTCCTGCAAGTGTATAAATAATAATTTCACATTCCGAAGGCAAGTTAAAAAAATAAATCTTTCTCAGCCGCTCTGAACTGCCGTCCCAATATGCTTCTCCGTAATATGGATTAGGATAAACACCAACTTCCACATTCGGGTCTTCGTTTGCCGGAGTACCGGGTAAAATTCTTTCGAGATTTGCAAGCGGACTTGATTCAAGCGGATCGAGATTATTTGATGGATCTCCTTCATCAAAAGCAGTTACTGAAAAAAGATACTGCCAGCCGTTAAGTAAGTTATCAAGCTCGAATTTATAATGATATTCGGTTGTATCACCGGGAAAGGTAATCGGTTCATCTAATTCTACAAAATCAAATCCTGTATCAAAATCAACACCGTTCGCAGCACTATCAAATGTAGCAAGAGTAACCAAAGAAGCGAAAATATCCTGTTTTTGTGTAAGATCAAATCCGGCTTGAGTTCGGTAAAGTCTGTATCCTTCAAAATCCATTTTACCCGAAATGGGATCAACCGAAAATTCTGAACGTTTATTCCAATAAATTGTTGCTTTATTATTTTCGGGAATTACTTTTATTAGAGGTGTAATAGGAGGTGCAGGTAAAATATATCGTGTAATTTTCCCGTCGCCATCCAAATCTTCACCGGAATCTAAAATTCCATTACGGTTTCTGTCTTCACCAAAGTAAGCCCTTAATGCCCAATCTGCATTTGAATATAAGTTTTTCTTTTGCTCTTCAGTATCAAGGTCAGCCGGGTCGGGACCGAATTTTTTTGCGGTAACAATAGCAAAAACAATATTAATCGAATCTCCGGGTGCAATACTTTTAAAATGTCCTCTTCCTAAAAAAATAGATCTGTTGGAAGGACCTCTAACCAGTTCGGGGTTGATTCCGTCTTTCCATCTGTTTGTGCTGCTAAAAAATCCTCTCATCTTTCCGTAACGATCAAAATCGTTCTGTGGTGCAAAAAAGTTTGGATCATCTGTATTTCGGAACTGCCATGTAACATAATTTACTGAGGGAATAGAATCTTCTAAACCGAAAGGAAATGAGCTTGGAAGATTGGGTTCAGAACCACAAAACTGAATCCCGATATAACTATCCGAAAAACCAAGATCGCCGGCTGCATCAAATTCGTAAGCTAATTGAAGTGAATCATTATATCCGTTACCACCTTTATTATAAAATGCGCTGCCCGAAGGTCTGCCTGTAATCCGTGTATTTCTCACAACTGTATCAGTCCAAAGTCCAACATAAACGCTGTCGAGATATTTATCGCTTACATTTTTTATCCAGTAATTAAAAATGACAAAGAAATTAGCGAATGGGAAATCCCACGCGTAAGTCTCCTGATAAACTGATACACCTAACGGATCGTGATTTTCAATAACCTCTCCGTTTAGAAACGTTTTATTTGTATCTACAAAATCCATCACAAAATCCTGGTGCGAAATTGCGGAAGGGTCGAAAAACCGGGAATCAAATAACGATGATCTTTCCACAACCAAATCACCGGGAGCGTTTGTATATTCAAAACCACCGCCTCGTGCGGAAACTGATGCAGCATCAACTGCGCCTGTAGTTACAAACGGACCAACTTTTCCTCCACCAAGGGAGTCGTTAGCGATAAAAGCACCAATCCAGAGTCCGCCATCAAAAATATGTTCTATGCCGGAACCAAGGGGAAACTCACAACTTGGCTGCTGGGGCCAACCAACAAAACCACTACCGTAAGTGCCAAAGTTCGTAACAGTTAAACCAATGTTACCAACATTGGTAAATTTAGAATTATCATCATCTAATATTTTGGGAAATCTTTTATCATCATCCCCGGGATTAAGGATGAAGGAATAGAGTGAGAAAGTAAAAAGAATAAAAGGTAAACGTATTTTCATAGATCCGTGTTTTTAATCAATAGTTATTAATCTTTTGTTTCCCTCACTTGAAACAAAGGTTATTCAAAGTGCTGCTTAAAATACATAGAAATAATTAATCAAAAAAATTGTTTTTAGTTAATTGATTGGGTAAAATTTAGTGCCTAATTAATACAGTTAACCAGTAACTTTATTTAAATACTTCCCTGGCGTGTTCATCTGCATGATAGGAAGACCTTACGAGTGGTGAAGATTCTACGATTTTGAAACCCATCTTTAACCCTTCCTCTTTATACATTCTAAATTCTTCCGGTGTAACATATCTATCAACGGGAAGATGCTGTTTTGTTGGCTGCAGATATTGACCGATCGTAAGAATATCACAACCGTGACTAACTAAATCATTCATAACTTCCAATACTTCATCCGGCTTTTCACCAATACCAACCATTAATCCACTCTTTGTTTTTAATCTCTTTTCTTTAAACCATTCAATTAATTTAAGACTTCGATCATATTTCGCCTGCGGGCGAACTACGTGATACATTCTTTTAACAGTTTCTAAATTATGGTTCAGAATATCGGGTGGCGCCTGCATTATAATTTCAAATGCGTGTTCTTCACCTTTAAAATCAGGAATCAAAATCTCAATAGTGCAGTCAGGCACTTCTATTCTTGCAATTCTAATCATCTCTTTAAAGATAACCGCTCCACCATCATAAAGTTCATCTCTGTTAACAGAGGTGATAACAGCGTGTCTTAAGTTCAATTCTTTTATTGATTCAACTACTCTTCTGGGTTCATCAAAATCCAGTTCGGTTGGCAAACCGGATTTAACATTACAAAAGCCGCATGTCCTTGTGCAAATATTTCCAAGAATCATAAAGGTAGCTGTTCTATGGTTCCAGCATTCGGCAATATTCGGACAATTCGCCTCCTCGCAAACAGTATTGAGTTTTAGTCTCCGCATCAAATTTCGGACTTCGTTATAATTATCCCCAACTGGTAATTTTATTTTCAACCAGTCCGGTCTTTTACCCAATGGTATTTTAGATTTTTCAATCTTCTCTTTATAATTTCTTTGATACTGGTTTATTCTGCTCATTAAATTTTTCCTGCTAACATTTGGGGTTATCCAAAGGATTCTCCGCAGGAGTTCTTCTGACCTTCGGAAAAACCCTAATACCTGATTGGGTATTAATAATCCCACGAGATAAATCTTGTGGCAATTCATAATTCTTCAAACTCTAAAAATTTGATTTGCCACGACTTTTAAGTCGTGGTGAAATGAATATAAGAATTGAGGGGTTTCAACCTCAATTCAAATCCTCAATCATTTATATTGAACCCGGATCAAATCCTTCTAATGATTCTTTAACATACTTTAAAAATAAACTTCCTAACATTCCATCAATCAAACGATGGTCGTGCGAAAGTGTTAATGCCATAATTGGTCTGATCGCAATTGTATCGGTTCCATCAGCTTCAATTACCGTGGGTCTCTTTACAACCGCACCAACACCAAGTATCGCTACTTCCGGCTGATTAATTATTGGTAAACCGAATACGGTTCCAAATACGCCGTAGTTAGTTATTGTAAAAGTTCCGTCGGTAACATCATCAGGTAAAAGTTTTTTATTTCTCGAACGGTAAGCGATATCACTTATAGCTGCTGCCAATCCAATTAGGTTTCTATGATTTGCTGATTTAATATTCGGGACAATTAAACCAGTTCGTTCAACTGCAACAGCAATCCCTAAATTAATATATTTTTTCCTGATGATCATGTTTCCTTCAATGCTTGAGTTAACAAGCGGATATTCCTGTAATGCTTTTACACAGGCATCTGCAATGAATGCCATATAGGTTAAATTAATTCCATCGCGCTGCCGGTATTCTTCTTTCTTTTCCACAATAAATTTATCAATCCTAACCATATCAACTTCAACCAACGAAGTTACATGAACAGAAGTATCCCTGCTTGCAATCATGTGTTTCATAATTTTTTGCCGGATGTTATTCATAGGGATTTTTTCAACTTCACCGGATGATCGCAATTCAGTTACACCTTGCTGAACAGGAGTTTGTGACTGTGTGCCGGATGGTGGTGTCTGCACTTCCCTCGTATCACCTGTTTTTCTTTCCTGCAGGTAAGAAAGAATATCCTTCTTTGTTACTCTTCCTTTTAGTCCGCTTCCATTAATTTTTCCCAATTCATCAAAACTAACATTTTCCTTTTGAGCAATACTTAAAACAAGTGGTGAGTAAAATCTGTCCCCTTCACTTGTTTGCTTTGTTAATTCAGCGGATTGAGTTGTGAAATTTTTATGAATTGATGCGGGAGCGCTGACAACCGATTCTTCGACCTCTGAACTTTTTGAAGTTTTTGGAATAATAAAATTAAGATCGGTTGATATTTTCGCAACAACAGTTCCAACATCCACAGTTTCCTGTTCAGCTACCATTATCTCAGCAACTGTACCTTCAACAGGCGATGGCACTTCAGTATCAACCTTATCCGTACTAATTTCAAAAAGTGCTTCATCTAATTTTATATGCTCGCCTACTTTTTTAAGCCATTTAATAATAGTTCCTTCCATTACCGATTCACCCATCTTTGGCATTTCAATTTCAAGCAGCTCTCCACTTGTGTTTATCTTCTTCAGCTCAGGCTCACTTTTCGCTGATTCACTTTTTGCCGGTTCTGTTTTTTCTTCAGGAACAATGCCTGTAGTAGTTTTAGAAACATTTTTATTGTCTTCATCCAAAATTGCTATAACCGTTCCAACATCAACTGTATCTCCTTCATTAACTTTTATCTCGGACAGCACACCTGAATTTGGAGATGGAATTTCAGTATCAACTTTATCCGTGCTAATTTCACAAATTAATTCATCTCGTTTTACACTGTCTCCAACTTGTTTATACCATTTGATGATAGTGCCTTCACTTACACTTTCACCCATTTTAGGCATAATAATATCCATTTTACTCTCCAATATTTAAAGGCAAAGATTCAGGCAGAGGCGAAGAATATGAATTGTCTGAAACTTCATTTTTCTAAAGATTTAATTAAAGCCGTAAGTTCTTTCACTATTTCAGTGGAAGAATTAATTATTTAATATGTGTTATAATTTCTTATTAAGGTCATATGGAACTCGTTCCAACTGAATTGTTTCTCATCTTTTATTTTCTAACTAACTCTTTTAACTGCGAAGCAGTTTAATGTTTGTAAAAACTTTGCATAAAAAATAAAATCAACAACCGCAAGGCGGTTGAAGTTTACATTACAATTAAAGGCAACAACGTTTTCCTTCGATACCTTCGGCATCAGTGTAATTATTTTCATCTATCTCTTTTTACAGACGTTTGACCACTTCGTGGTCTTTTCAATCTTTCATATGTTTACAATTGTCCGTTTCATTGATTGCGAATATAATTCAAATTGTTATTCTGCCTGCTTTTCTGGCAGGCAGGTAAACTGAATGACAGATGTTTGTTTCAACTTCCTATATCGTTTCGAACTATCTTTTCAATATCATCATTCACAATTTCACTTATCTGCGTCTCCGCCTTTGCCCATACCTTTAAAACTTCAATAAATCTTTTATACCTGTATATACATCTTCTCTTCCCGGTAAAATTGCAGGTTCAAGTACAGGTGAATACGGGATATGGCTGTCTTTGGCGGCAATTCTTTTTACCGGACCATCAAGGAATTGGAAACAACTATCGGCAACCCTGGCTGCTATTTCTGCACCAAACCCGGCTGTAAGAGTATCTTCATGAATGACAATAACCTTACCGGTTTTTTTAACAGAATTAAAAATTGTTTCTTCATCCAGGGGAATAATCGTTCGAATATCAATAACCTCAACAGAATATCCTTCTTCACTCAAACGTTTTGCGGCAAAAACTGAATCCCACACTGAAAGCCCATAAGAAACAACTGTAATATCTGTACCTTCAGCAACAACCTTTGCTTTACCAAAAGGCAATAGATAATTTTCATCAGGTTCGGGAGAAGATGCATAACTTTGTCTGTATAACGCTTTATGTTCACAAAAAATTACAGGATCATTTATCCGGCAAGCAGTTTTTAATAAGCCCTTTGCATCGGCAGCGTTACTTGGGTATGCAATATACAAACCTGGAACGTGCGCAAAAATTGATTCGATATTCTGGCTGTGGTAAAGTCCTCCGTGGATATAACCACCCGTTGCAACCCTTACAACCAAAGGACTTGCCCATACATTGTTCGATCTGTATCGCATTGTTGCCGTTTCATTTCTTAGCTGCATAAATCCCGGCCAAATATAATCGGCAAATTGAATTTCTACCACAGGCTTGAGACCCGCAAGTGCCATTCCTGTTGCAACACCAATAATACTTGCTTCGGCTAAGGGTGAGTTAAAAACCCTATCATAACCAAACTCAGAAGAAAGCCCTTTTGTTGCCGTAAACACTCCGCCTTTTCTATCTGCTATGTCTTCACCGAAAATATACATCTTATCATTTCGTTTCATTTCTTCGTGCATAGCATGATTTATAGCATCGACCATTACAATTTTTGAACCGGATGGTTCGGATTTTTCATAACCAAGTGTCTCATTAAAACCACTCTCATCAAAAACATATTTATGTGCATCATTCGGATCCGGTTCGGATTCAAGCATCGCTTCATCAGCTTCTTTACCAACGTAATCAGTAACTTCCTGTTTTAGCAACACGTAATCCTCATTAGTAATAATGCCTTCAGCAATTAGTGTATTAGCCATCTTTTCGTTTGGGCATTTCGATTTATCTTCTATAAGCTCTTCATCGGGTCTGTATTTTTTTTGGTCATCGGAAGAAGAATGAGAGAGTAATCTTACACATTCAGCTTCGATTAATGCAGGTCCCAGTCCGCTCTTAATATATTTCAGTGCTTCTTCTACTTTTTCATACGACTTGAAGAAATCGGTACCATCTACTCTAAGCCTTTTAAGATTTTCAAACCCGGACATCATCTCTGCAATAGAATTATCCTTTCCACCACTCTGCTCTTCCACCGGCACGGATATCGCATACCTATTATTCTGAATAACAAACAGTACAGGCAGTTTTTCCCGGCTTGCCCAGTTAACTGATTCATGAAATTCACCCTGGCTTGTTGTTCCTTCACCGCTGCTCACATAAGAGATTCGTTTCTCGCCTTGCTTAACACTTGCAAGTGCACTGCCCACCGCATGAAGAAATTGCGTACCTGTGGGACTGGATTGTGAAACCAATCTGTTTCTCTTTGAACCCCAGTGGGAAGAAAGTTGTCTTCCACCACTGGCAGGGTCACTCTCTTTTGCAAAACTTTGCAGAAAGAATTCTTTTGTTGTTACACCTGAATAAAGGACAAGAGTCAGGTCTCTGTAGTATGGAAAATACCAATCATTTTCTTTATCAAGCTGAAGTCCCACTGCAGCCTGGATTGCTTCGTGCCCGGCACCGGCAATATGAAAAAAGGTTTTGCCCTGCCGGAGAAAGTTCATTGCCTTTTGATCGATTGTACGTGCGAGAACCATCATTCTTAATGTATCAATCAATTCCTGATTTGAAATTTTATTTAAAATGTTTTTTATCCCTTTACCGTTACTTGGTTTAACAGAATCTTTCACATTCTTTTTAGTTGATGTATTAGAATTTTTCTTTGCCATAAAATCCTTTCGGGTTAAATATTTAACAATTCATTTTTAAATAGATTATCAGCATCTGATGTCATAAGATTCTCGTATTCAAATATTTTTAGTGTATGATTTAGTATTTTGGTTTTTACTTCCTGTATATCAATTTCCCTGCTAAGTTCTTTTTTTAATGATGTTACACCTTTATCATTTATACCGCAGGGAATTATACCATCATATAAAGAAAGATCTGTGTTAACATTAAAAGCAAAACCATGCATCGTGATCCATCTGCTTACTTTTATACCAATTGCTCCAATTTTTCTATCTTCAATCCATACCCCGGTGTATTTAGAATTTCTCTTTGCCGTCAAACCGTAATCAGCACAGGTTTGAATTAATATCTCTTCGAGTGCTCTTAAATATTTATGTGTATCCTTTGTCCAGTTGTTTAAATTAAATATTGGATAACCAACAATTTGCCCTGGTCCGTGATATGTAATATCTCCGCCCCTGTCAATATCATAAACAGATATATTATTTTTACGAATGTATTCTTCATTTCCAACGAGATTTTGTCTGTCGGCAGTTTTACCCAAAGTATAAGTTTGGGGATGTTCTAACAACAGAAGAATATCATCAATTTTATTTTTATATCTTTGATCAAAGATATATCGCTGCAATTCCCATGTTTCTTTGTAATCGATTGTTCCTAAATCGCAGTATGTAAGTTTTTTATTTGTCATAGATTTTAGTCAATTTAATATTTCAACTTGTTTGTCAATTCCGTGAAATCCAGCCTATAGGACAGCAATGAGAATAACACATTGATAGCAAAATTTAATATTGTCATTCTGATCCCCGATTCATCGGGGAGAAGAATCTTGTCTAGAATTTGTAAAAAGACTCTTCATCCCGATAAACTTTCTTCAAGCAGACAAATCGGGATTCAGAGTGACAAATTATAGTCACTACGAAATTAAATATGTATTGCTTCACCGTATGCCTGGGCTGCGGCTTCCATTATCGATTCTGATAGAGTTGGATGCGCATGAATTGTTCTAAATATTGATTCCCCTGTTGCTTCCAACTCTCTTGCCATCACCAATTCAGCAATTAGCTCGGTTGCTTCCGAACCGATAATATGTGCACCCAGTAATTCACCATACTTCGCACCAAAAATAAGTTTAACAAATCCTTCCCTTTCTCCAACAGCAAACGCTTTACCACTTGCCATAAAGGGAAACCTACCGATTTTAATTTCGTATCCGGCTTCGATTGCTTTTTCTTCTGTGTATCCTACGCTGGCAACCTGCGGCTGACAATATGTACAACCGGGAATGTTGTTGTAATCAATCGGATTATTATTGATTCCTTTTATACCTTCAACACAATGTATTCCTTCGTGAGAAGCAACGTGAGCTAACCACGGCGGTCCAATCACATCACCAATTGCATAAATTCCCGCTACGTTGGTTTCATAAGTTTCTTTGTTCACTTTTATGTGATCTTTGCACAACGCAACACCAACCTGTTCCAAACCAAATTCTTCAACATTTCCTGTTACACCAATTGAATTCAAAACCTTATCCGCACTTAAAATTTTCTTTTTACCATTAACCGAAATTGTCACCTCAACCTTTTTTCCTTTTATAACAGCTTTCTCAATGCTGGTTCCGGTTAATATTTCAATTTTTCTCTTTTTAAAACTTTTAGCCAATGTTTTGGACACTTCGACATCTTCAACCGGAAGAATATTCTCCATCATCTCAATCACCGTAACTTTAGTACCCAAAACTGAATAAAAATAAGCAAACTCAATACCTATTGCGCCGGCACCGATAATTATCAATTCCTTCGGCTGCTTGGGTAATATCATTGCTTCGGTGCTTGTAATGATCATTTTTCCATCAATTGGAATTGAAGGAACAACTTTTGATCTGGCACCAGTGGCGATTATTAACTTTCCGGACTTTATTGTTTCAATAATCTTTCCACTTTCGTCAAATATTTCAAGTTCATTTTTAGATTTTAATTTCCCAAATCCTCTTATTCTATCAACTTTGTTCTTTTTTACAAGCAATTCAACGTTATTTGTTATTTTATCTGATATTCTCCTGCTTCTTTCGATAATCTTAGTAAAATCAAACGTGAGTTCTTTTGCCGTAATTCCAAAATCTTTTCCATGGTTTTTTAGCGAATCGTATATTTCAGCATTCTTTAATAACGATTTTGTAGGAATACAACCCCAATTCAGACAAATTCCACCCAATTTATCTTTATCAATAACAACGGTCTTGAAACCCAACTGACTGGCACGTATTGCAGCTACGTATCCTCCGGGACCTCCGCCAAGAATTGCTATATCGTATTGTTTTATCATAAATTAGGTGATTCTGCTAATAAAAAGTTGGACAAATATAAAGAAGCAAAAGGAAAGATGAAACTGTTGCAGACTGTTTATTGACCCATCGGTCAAAAAAAGATAATTTAGGTAAAATTAACTTATGTGCTTAACCCTAAAACATTAATAATAATGGTGAGGGGTGAGTTTTTTTAGGAAGCTAATCAGGAAAACTTTTTTATTTTGTAGTTTATTCAACATACCATAATTTGGATATTGACCAGCGAGAATTACTCAGAATATTAATCAAATGTCTTTAACCTTGTTACAATTAACTTCAACTAAATAGGAAATCATTTTAATACTTTAAAACCTATAATCAATTCCTGCCATAAAAGTAAAAAATGCCAACTCTCCTTTGAAGCCATAAATAGAAGAAGAATCTTCCGGATCATATATCTGGTCCGGTTCATTAATTGAAAATGCATTTGTAATAACATTATACTTGGAATGTATTTCCAGATACCAGTGTTTACTTAATTTATAGAAATAGCCAAGTCCAATGGCAAGAGTAGATTCGGTACCCGTCTCTTTCTGATCCGGGATTGGAATTCTTGGTATATCTGCTCCTTGAATAGTATTTACAATATTTCCAGTCAATTTAAATTCATAAGAATATATTCCAAAATCAAAAGATAAGAATGGACGATGTTTCCCTTTCGTTAAATAATATCGTGCACCAATATATAACGGAATTATTCTGAATTGTGAATCAATATCTAAACGAAAAGTTTTACCCTGATCTTCTAATTTCTTATTTAATGCATCCTGATCGACATCCCATTTACTATAGCCAACAGTAAGTACAGCCATAAACTGATCACTTATATTGTACATAAACTGTCCGTTTGCGCTATACCCTGATTGGTAAAATTCAGTTAATTGACCAACGGGAAGTGATAATCCGGCATTCACACCAACTGCGAAATTGCTTTGACTGTAACCAGATGAGAAAAATAATAATGATAGAATAATTGAAGAAAATATTTTCACTAATAACTCCGCGATAAAATAACTTTGAAAGAATTTCTGTTACAAGAATATCCTAATTTTTTAATAAATTCAAATGGGCAAATAAATCTCCACTTAATAGTGAGAATAATGCGTTCAATATTATTATAAGATAATGATTATAATTGTTTAATTTCATCTATGCAACTATATTTCAATTCCGTTTTTGATAAAATTTTAAATCAGCTTTTCTTTAAACCTTGGGATTTGAGTGATTAAGGAATTCCATTCTTTATAAAACGCGGTTAAGGAGATTGAATGTTTAAGGATATGTTTTCGAACAGGCATAAAAATGAAAAAGTTAATACCGTTGAAAACGTTGATGCAGAATCTTTTGAAAAGATGATAAAGGAAGATGAAAACGCTGTACTAATTGATGTAAGAACTACTATGGAAAATAAAATGTTACGAATTCCAAATTCATTATTGATTGATATTGCAAGCCCCTTTTTTATTCCGGAACTTGATAAACTTGATAGAAATAAAAATTATTATCTTTACTGCCGAAGCGGTAGCAGGAGTTTTCACGCAGGAAATCACATGCTGAAAATGGGCTTTAAAAACGTATGCCATCTGCAGCCAGGAATTATTGGCTGGAAGGGAGAAACAGAACAGGACAGTTCGGAAAAATAGAATAGTACTATTTAAAATACCGTAAGTTTTCTGGTATTAATAAATCTAAGAATTTTAATATTTTACCGCCTGTTCGTAAGACAGGTTTACACGGGAATGACACAAAAACCAGAACTTTTGAGAGAGCCTCTTTCTATTTGAGTGATTATTAGAATTGATAAAAATTCGGGCTGTAAAAAGATTTCCTCAACACGTTAAATGAAATAATCCAATTACAGAACCAGATTCCTTATTCCATTTTTCAATTGCAGTGCCGGTTGGTATAATAAAAACATTGCAGTTCTTTTGGTCGAAGAACTTAGAAGCTTCATCTGAAAGTCTTACCATTCCTGTTTGTCCGCTGCCAATTAAAATTTTTTCGGCACCTTCTTCGTAAATATATTTGGCTTCTTCAAGAGAAATTATATGAGAAGTACCGAAATGCTTTTTCGATAATTTCTTCTTCCGCTTATTAACTTCTCCGTTCAGGTTGATGAAGACATCGTGATCGAAGACCAACCCTTCTATGGTAATTGATCCAAAAGATGTACTATCAATTCTGGGTTTCATATGTTTATAATTTCTTGTTTTGGTCATATGGAACTCGTCCCGACCTGCCTACCGGACAGGCAGGTTCATCGGGACTCGTTTCATCTGAAAAGCCCTGATATTTATTCATCATGGAAGCGGAATGACAATCTTAACTTTGTACGATAAGCCACGACTTTTTCATCTTCAATTTTTAAATCCTGCTCAACTACCTCAGCCACTCTAAGATCTTTAAGTGTTTTGCCAGCCCTCTCAACTACATTTTTAGCTGCGTCTTCCCAGGAAACGCTGCTTGTACCAACAAGCTCAATAACTTTATAAATGCTGTCTGCCATAAGTTACCTCCTCATAAATAATAATAATTGTATTGAATTAAAATATACTATCAATATATAGAATAATGCACACCGAATGATGAATTAAAATCATCATTCAAAATTCGTTAATCATTATTCGATAATCATTTAAACAAAATAAACCCCTGCCCTATGATGCGGGGGAATAACATTTCCCGACATAAATGTTTAAATTAACACACCTTTATAGTTAAAATTTTTGGGGAGTTTTTTTGAATTATAAAATAAATTAAAGTTATGAAAGTGTTAAAGTTTGGCGGTACCTCGTTGGAGACTGCTGAAAGAATGAAAAGTGTTGCAAACATTATTAATAATGAGGAAAAGAAAATAGTTGTACTCTCGGCAATGTCCGGCACAACGAATATTCTCATTGAAATAACTGATAAGTTACATAAAAAGGAAAATAAAGAAGCAGCCGAAATGATAAAAAATCTCGAACTGGATTATCTAACTGTAGTTGATGAGTTATATACGGATTTAGAGTATAAACAAAAAGGTAAAGAGTTAATTAATTATCATTTCGATTATATAAGTTCTTTTACAAGGGATTTATTTTCTATTCACGAAGAGAGAGCTGTTCTTGCTCAAGGTGAATTAATCTCAACCGCCCTTTTTCATAATTACCTCCTCGAGCATAAAATTAATTCTGTTCTTCTGCCGGCACTTAACTTTATGAGAATTAATACAAACACAGAGCCCGATAATTATTACATTGAAGAAAATCTTAAACGTGAACTTAAAAAGTATAGTGATTGTAATTTATTTATAACGCAGGGTTACATTTGCAGAAATATGTACGGTGAAATTGACAATCTTAAACGCGGTGGCAGCGACTATTCGGCATCACTTATTGGTGCAGCTTTAGAAGTTGAAGAGATTCAAATCTGGACAGATATTAGCGGTTTCCACAACAACGACCCACGGTATGTTAAAAACACGTACCCAATTCCATATCTTTCATTCGATGAAGCAGCAGAGCTTGCGTACTTTGGTGCTAAAATTTTACATCCGTCGAGTGTGTTTCCGGCAAAGCTTAAAGACATTCAGGTACATTTAAAAAATACTTTAAATCCCTCTGAACCGGGAACGATTATTAAATCGGGTGCCGAGGGCAAGGGAATAAAAGGAGTTGCAGTAAAGGATGGGATTACTGTTATTAAAATAAAATCTGGAAGGATGCTGCTTGCTTACGGTTTTATGAGAAAGGTGTTCGAGGTGTTTGAGAGCTACAAAACACCTATTGATATGATTACGACTTCTGAAATTGCTGTTTCAGTCACCATCGATAATAAAACATATCTGAATCAGATAGTAACAGAGCTTAATAAATACGGTAATGTTGAAGTTAATGATGACATGGTAATACTTTGTGTGGTGGGTCATAATATAATTGAGCAAAAAGGTTATATAAACAAAGTGTTCGAAGCATTAAAAAATTTTTCTATAAGAATGATATCATTCGGCGGCAGCAGGCATAACATTTCAATTCTTATAAATTCTATTGATAAGAAGAATGCATTAATCTCACTGAATGATTTATTTTAAAGATTATGTTTAATAAAAAACTTATAAATAAATTCAATACTATTAAAACCCCGTTTTACTATTACGATTTAGAACTTCTAAAAAAAACAATTGAAGTATTGAATAAAGAAGCTTCCAAATATAAATTTATTATTCATTATGCACTTAAAGCCAATTCCAATAAAAGGATACTTGAGATAATAAGAAAAAACAAGATGGGTGTTGATTGTGTTAGTGGAAATGAAATTTTAAGATCAATTGATACCGGGTTTATTGCTGAAGATATTGTGTTTGCCGGTGTGGGTAAAACCGATGAAGAAATTAACCTTGCAATTAAGACCAACATCTTTTGTATAAATTGTGAATCAATGCAGGAACTTGAAGTAATTAATCAGTTAGCAAAGAATGTGGAGAAAATCATTAATGTTGCTCTGCGAATCAACCCAAACATAAATGCAAAAACACACCATTATATTACAACCGGTTTGGAGGAAAATAAATTCGGAATTAACACATGGCAGCTTGATGAAATATTAAACAAGCTGAAAGAATTAAATAACCTGAAACTTACCGGGTTACATTTTCACATTGGATCACAAATAACTGATCTGGAAATCTTTAGGGGTTTGTGTATTAGAGTTAATGAAATGCAGCATTGGTTTAATGATCACAATATAGAACTTCAGCATATTAATGTTGGCGGTGGATTAGGAGTAGATTATAAGGAACCTCAAAAATACAGCATTCCTGATTTTAAATCATTTATTGAAATTTTTCATAAGTTTTTAGAAATTCATGCAAATCAAAAAGTTCATTTCGAAATAGGCAGAGCAATTGTTGCTCAATGCGGTTCACTTATTTCAAAAGTTATTTTTATCAAAAAAGGAATTAACACAAATTTCGCCATTCTTGATGCAGGGATGACAGAACTGATGCGACCGGCTCTTTATCAATCCTATCATAAAATTGAAAATTTAATTTCTAAAGGTTTACCGGAACGTTATGATGTCGTGGGTCCTATATGCGAATCCTCTGATACATTTGGAAAAGCAGTTATGCTTCCACAGACAAAAAGAGGTGATATTATTGCAATTAGAACAACCGGTGCATACGGCGAGGTTATGTCTTCCGGGTATAATCTTAGATCACCCGTTCGTCGTTACTATTCAGATGATATGATATTTTGAAATGAACACAAGCATAAAAACAATTCTTTTGCCAGTGAATCAGCACCTTTTGATGAGGTAAGAGAAGCAGAATAATTATCCACTAAAAAAAATAAACGAAACACAGTCAAATTAAATAAGGGTTAATAAAAATGGGATCAATAGAATTCCTGGGAAAACAATTAGAGTTGGATGCAGACGGCAATCTTAAAAATATGACTGATTGGAATGAAGAAATTGCTATTGAACTGGCTAAAGTGGAAGGCATTGAAAAATTAACCGAACGTCATTGGATGGTAATAAATTTTATGCGCAAAGAATTTGAAGATAAAGGTGATGCGCCATCTATACGCAAATTAACAAAAGAAAGCGGTGTAAATACAAAAGAGTTTTATCAATTATTCCCTAAAGGTCCGGTAAAAAAAGCTGCTAGAATAGCTGGCTTACCAAAACCTAAAGGTTGTATATAGCCTATAAAAAAATTTAATGTTATTCTGATTTCAGCAAAGAATCTTAAAACAAAATCATCACTCGTTTTAAGATTATTCAGAATAACTGGAAATAAAAAACAAATTCAGGAGAATAAATAATGCCTGAACCAATCGAAAAAGTATCAATCATTATTTCCCGCGGTTCGCTGGAAGGTGTTTATCCAGGATTGTTAATGGCTAATGGTGCAAGAATGGAAGGTATTGAAGCAACTTTATTCTTTACTTTCTTTGGTCTTGATGCCATCATAGATAAAAGGATGGATCATCTTAAAGTTGCAACTGTCGGAAATCCTGCAATGCACATGCCAACTCTACTTGGAGCTTTACCGGGAATGAGTGCATTTGCAACTAAAATGATGAGTAAAGAAATGGAAAAGATAGACATACCTCCTGTTCGCGAATTTATTGAAATGATTCACGATGCCGGTGGAGAACTTTATGCATGTAAAGCAACTGTAGATATGTTTCACCTAAAGGAAAGTGATTTCTGCAAACAAGTTGACGGAATTATTTCTATTGGTGAATTTTACGAAAAATCTGCAGGTGCGCAAATTATTTTTACTTAATTATTTTGAAAATTCAAACAGCTAACTAAAGGGGTTGTCCTATAAGTTACTTTTATCCAGAAAAAATTTTTATTTTAAAATGAAATCAAAAACATTATTAGTAGTTTGGTACTTATGAGACAGCCCCATTTTTAGTTTTTATTTATTTTCTTTTTGTTAGAACACACCTTATAATTTTACAAAATAAATTAATGTTCTTTTTATGGAGCAGTAAATGAATTACTACTTCATGCAACAGTTATCGCTGCAGACAGGGGAAAGTTATTACGATGAATAACATAAATAAACTGGATTCGAAAAATATTGACAAGATTCTTACCTGCCTACTCGCCTCGTCTCCAACGAAGCGAAGCGGGCCGGACAGGCTGGCTGAATGACAATAGAAAGTAATCTAACTTTAATGAAAATCTCTCTACACGGAGTCGGTGAAGTCGAGGATGGTACTCCAGTGATTGTTGAATAGGTTTGGGAGTATTTTATATTTGAGAGATTTCAAGCGTATACAGAATCTGGTAAATTTTTAGATGAATAAAGTAAGAGAGCAATAATTAGGGAATCATCTTAGTAGAATCTTTAATATTAATATCCTCGTTCAAATCAAATTCATAAATAATGCTGTTTTTTAGGGTATCAATTTGTGTGTTCTGATGCTGAATCTCAATTCTTGTTTCGTTGATTGGCTCAACCACTTTTTGTTCAAAAACATTTTGAGCGAAGTATAATGCTATAAAGCTGATAACTGCTGCAATTACCGGGGTAGTTATCCATCCTGAAGAAATTTTCCCTAATACTTTCATGTTCACGCCTCTACCTCTCTTTGCAAGAACAATTCCAACTATTGCTCCTATCACTGCCTGGGAGCTGGAAACCGGTACTAAAGGAATAGTTGGCAGCCCAAGACTTGCTAACCACGTTTCTAATCCTTTAGAAGCAAAAAGGAAAAGCACGATAGATTGGGATAGTACTACAACTAAAGCTGCAACAGGCGTAAGTTTAAAAAGATCATTACCAACTGTTAACATCACTCTATAAGAATAAGTGAATACACCGACACTTATAGCAATAGCACCAAGTAAAAATAATTGTTGTGTTCCGCTTAAAGTAAAAAGAGTACTAAAAGAAATATCTGTGAATGGATTTGCCGGAACAAAAACACCCATTACGTTTGCAATATTGTTTGCCCCCAAACTGTATGCACCGAATGCACCTACCAGGAGTAAGCCTACCCTGTTATAATAATCCTGCTTAAGCAAATGGACTCTCGATCTTGGCAGAGCAGCCATTGTAATTTTATAAATAACGAACGCAAACGCTGCTGCTAATAACGGACATAAAACCCATGTAGTTACAATTTTGATTAAAGTGTTTATGTCGGTAGGAGAACCGGTAAAAAAATTCCAGCCAATTATGGCACCAACAATTGCCTGTGAAGTTGAAACAGGAAGTTTCAATTTAGTCATCCACGCCACAGTTACAGCCGCAGCCAAAGCAACTGTAAACGATCCGGCAATTGCATTAACTGCACCGAGTTTTCCAAGTGTATGTGAAGCCCCTTCGCCGCTGATAACTGCACCCAGAACAACAAAAACTGCTGTCACAATCGCTGCAGTACGAAACCTTATCATCCGGGTGCCTACTGCAGTTCCGAATATATTAGCTGTGTCATTGGCACCTAATGACCAGCCAAGAAAAATTCCGCTGAGTAAATAAAACCAAATCATCAATAACCAACCTGTTTGTTATATGAATCGTTTGACGGCAGCTATTGACAACCGGTCGCAAACGTCTTCAGCTTCATCGGCTATGCTTTCAATATGAAGTGCAAAATATCTCATATGAATTTTCTGGCTCAAATGAATATTCGATCTGAAAACAATACGTTTAATTTTTTCCGCAATTTTATCCGATTCCGATTCATATAATTGAACTTTGTTTATATGATCTCTTACGTGGTTAATATCGGTAAAGTATGAACGAACCGCAGCAACCATTTCTTCTAATGCTAATACTGATATATCAGTTAACTCAAGATAATAGTTTTTAACTTCCGGGAGTATGAATGGAAGCTCAACCGAAAACTGATGAAGCGTTTCTGCTGTTTTATTTAACACTTTATCACAAGATTCCAATATACCTAATACATCGCCGCGCGATTCAGGAATAAGTGTTTCCGTATAAAGCCTTCTTTCTATCCTTCTTCTCAGATTATCAGCATCACTTTCGGTTGTATCGATGTTTACTAATCGCGATTCGAACTCTTCTGTCTGTTCTTCTAAAAAGTATTTGATTCCCTGTTTGAATAGGAATCCGCCTTTAACAACCATGTCCAGGTAGTTATCAATCTGTGCTTCCAGATTTTTTATCTTTTTAAATAAAACTGCCATTTTACAGTTCCTTAATTATTTTACCAATGCTGCAAATATAAGAAATTATATATTTGTTAATGTTTCAAAAATGCGAGACATAATAAAAACCAACTTGAAAGGTGTGAAAAGAATTTAAATGGAAAAGAGATATTTGAATGAGCAATGAAAAAAGCAAACAACAATGTTTCATCAGCGGTTGAAATGCTCGGTTTACCACGGAGTACGTTATAGAAGCAAGCTAGAGAATTTGAGTGATTAGTGTTTTTATAAATATGTAATAAGATCTTTCCATAGATATTGGAAATAATTGAATTATTGTACAAAAAACTACAAGAGGTAGATTTAAGGATTAAGATAATTTCTTAAAACTTTCTATTGCCTCCGAAATACTTGAAAAAATTTCAAATACTTTGTTCATCCCTGTCGCTTCCATCACCTCTGCAACTTCATTCTTAAGAGCTGCGATTTTTAAACTACCGCCCTTTGCCATAACTGCTTTTAGGGCTATAAGCAGAGTGGAGAGAAATGTTGAATCGACAAAATCGCACTGATGGAGATCAATAACCAGTTTAGTCTTTCCCTCTTCAATATGATCTAATAAAATTATTTTAAACTCTTCAGCTTGTTCTCTTGTTGCTTTAACAAGATTTACTTCTTCAATTACTATGTCTTCTTTTTTTGTAACTAAAAAATTTTCCATAAATATAATTCCTATTAAATGTTTAATTCTGCTGTGTACTAAATTTTAAAAATTGATCCAGGGAATCAGGGTTAGCTAAAGCATCCCTGTTTTCAACTGGTTCTCCATTAATAATTTTAGTGACGGCAATCTCCACTTTCTTACCGCTAATTGTATGCGGAATATCCTTAACCTGGTATATATCCGAAGGAACATGACGGCGAGTAGCGTTAGTTCTTATATTCTTTTTGATTTTTTTTATTAATTCATCTGTCCATACAACATCATCTTTTACAACAATAAATAATATAACTTTAATGTCGTTATTCTTTTTTTGTCCAACAACCACACTGTCTTTTATTTCTTCCATCGATTCAATAATACGATAAATCTCCGCTGTACCAATTCTAACACCACCCGGATTTAAGGTAGCATCTGATCTACCATAAACAATTACTCCGCCTGTTCGGGTAATTTTAATATAATCTCCATGTGTCCATACTCCTTCAAATCCCAGGAAATATGCTTTTAAGTATTTCTCATTATTTTTATCATTCCAAAAATATACCGGCATTGCAGGAAATGGTTCGGTGCAAACCAACTCTCCTTTTTTATTGTATAAAGGTTTTCCATCTGCATCAAATGCTTCGACTTTCATACCCAAACCTCTGCATTGAATCTCTCCACTATAAACCGGTAGAATCGGATTGCCCAGCATAAAACAAGATACAATATCAGTGCCACCTGAAATGGAAGATAATTGGACATCCTCCTTTACATTTTTATAAACCCAATTAAAATTTTGATCCGACAATGGAGACCCTGTTGAAAGTATTACTTTTAATGATGTAAGATTGAATTTGTCCTTTGGGATAATTGCAGCATTTTGGCAGGTGGAAAGAAACTTTGGACTTGTTCCGAATATTGTAATATTTTCTTCTTCAATTTGCTTCCATAAAATTTCCAGATCAGGATAAGCCGGACTCCCATCAAACATAAAAATAGACGCTCCCACTTGTAAGGAACTAACCAGCCAGTTCCACATCATCCACCCGCAAGTTGTAAAATAGGAAATTACATCACCTTTGGTTAGATTTGTATGAAAAACGTGCTCCTTATAATGCTGTAATAATATCCCACCAGCACCATGTACCATACATTTTGGCAATCCGGTTGTACCGCTTGAATACATAATATACACCGGGTGATTAAATGGTAACTGTTTGAACGATATTTCAGTTTCATCATATCTTCGTAATTCATTAAAATATATATATTTATCATCTGTAAGTTCATTTCTATTCTGGCTAGAAAAATCATCAAAATGTGGTATTTTGATTACTCTCTCAATAGCAGGAATTTTATCAGCGATTTGTTCAATTTTCTTCCTACAATCTATCAATTTTCTATTATATTGGTAACTTTCAATCGCAAATAATATTTTGGGATTAATCTGATTAAATCTATCCAATACACCCTGTAATCCAAAATCAGGGGAGCACGAGGACCAAATTGCTCCCAGACTCGTGGTCGCTAACATTGCAATAAGCGTTTCAGGTATATTGGTAACAAATCCAGCAATCCTATCCCCTTTAGTAACCCCCAGTTTTTTTAATCCAGCGGCACACGTTGCAACCAGAGAGTAAAGTTCTTTATAGCTTAATTGAATGGTTGGATTATCTTCCCTATAACTAATAATAGCAATAGTATCATCACGATGTCGAAGCAGATTCTCAGCAAAGTTTAATTTTGCACCTTCGAACCATTTAGCCCCAGGCATTTTTCTTTCATCAAGAACAGAATCATACCCTACGGAGTGAATTATTCCGGAATATTTCCAGGTAGCCTCCCAAAATTTTTCTATATCCGTAACAGACCAATTATATAAATCGGAGTAATTAGATAATGATGTTGTGAATTCTTTATTTATGAACTTAATGAACTTTGTGATATTAGTATCATCAATACTTTTTTTATTAGGCTGCCACAGCAAAGTATTTTCGGACACGTTTTTCATTATTAATTATGGATAGTCAATTACCAGGGATGTTTATCAATTTTTTCTTTACACATTGCCGCTTTCCAGGCAAAATCCGTGTCATTATTTTCTAATGCGCATTTTGCAGTGATTTCTATAAAGTATTTTGATTTGGGATGGTTTTCTTTTATAAATTGAAGCGAAGTTTTCATCATGTATTTATAATTGGATAGCTTTTCATATCTGTAAAATGCTTCTTCACTAATTTCAAATCCTACAGAATCAATATTAACAATTTCTTTAATAAAATCTTTAACTGTTCCATCGTCAGGAATTGAAGTTGCATTTCCAAATTTAGCAAGATTATTTGCAGAATAAACTTCCGATAATTTTATAAAATTCGGAAGCTGATCGTAACCAATCCCTCTTTTTTCCAATGGTTTTTCAACTTCAAATATTGCTTTTCCATTTGCGCGGCAATAATAATTGCCGGACATCCTAGCAATTAAATCAATTTTTTGAGGATCAATAATTCCATCAGTAAAAATATCTTCTGCAACATGCAATTTCAGAATCTCACAAATTGCCATGTTAGCTGATCCCCCACTTTCACCATAACTTTTCATATCAACTAATTTGCATTCCATTTGAAATGGAGATTCTTTAACTCTTTTAGGTTTTACTAAATCGGATTCAATTGGAGTTAAACCGCTCTTTAAAAATTCATCAACACCTGCCGGATATTCGGTAGATGCGAGACTAATTTGTTCAACCATAGAATAGGTAACAGCTTGCACAACACATTCTTCGGTTGAGATGAGATTATTATAAGTATCTTTTAAACTCGCATCTCTTCCGCGTCTTGCCGGCGAAAACGCAATCATCGGTGGATTAACACCAAAAGCATTAAAAAACGAAAATGGTGATAAATTACTTTCTCCATCTTTTGATATTGTTGAAACTAATGCTATTGGTCGGGGTGCAATTCCCCCTAAAAGCAGTTGATGTAATTCCGGTACGGCTAAATCTTTAATTTCGTAGTGAAGCATTAACTATTTTTTTTTTGCAAGAATCGAGCGAGCTGTTTTTCTTTTAAGAAATTTGTTTGTTAATACACCCAGCCCGGCAATCTCCAATTCCATTGAATCACCTTCTTCAATCCAGATAGGTGTAAAGTCTTCGCCTTTTTCTTTTGCTTCCAGTACGCAGGTCCCGTTCAGTTCGAGGTAACAACCGGTTCCAACCGTGCCTGATCCAATTACATCACCGGCAACAAGTTCAACACCGTAAGAGGCACGTTCAATTATTTCTGCAAATGTCCAATCCATATCTTTCATATTTCCATCCGATATTAATTTACCGTTATGCTTTGCAGTCATTCGCAGATCATATTTATTTCCAAATTCAGTTTCAATCTTATAAGATTCAAGCTCATCCGGTGTTACCAGCCAGGGTCCAATTGCTGTGGCGAAATCTTTTCCTTTGGCAGGTCCAAGATTCAATTTCATTTCTTCCATTTGCAAAACTCTTGCAGATATATCATTCATTACCATATATCCTGCAATGTATGAATCAGCTTCCTTTACAGAAATGTTTTTTCCTCTTTTCCCAATTACAATTGCTGCTTCAAGTTCAAAGTCGAGTTTAAGAAAATGATCTGACTCAAGTTTTACATCACCGGATCCAACAATGGCGTTGTGATTTGTTAAATAGAATACGGGGAATTGATCAAACTCATCAATCATCGGAACACCACGATTTCTCCTTGCCGTAGCAACATGCTGGCGGAATGCGTAAGCATCTCTGCAAGATGTTGGTTTAGGAATTGGAGCAAGCAATTTCAATTTCGAATCTTCCACATTTGAAGTTATTTTACCTTCAAGGATTGCACTATTGACTTGCTTTGCTTGCTCAATCATGTTATCTCCCCCTCGCAGAAATCTTCTCATCCTCGATGGCAATTCAATACCGAGACCTTGTGCACATTCTTTAAGATCATAAATATTATTGTTGTTATAAATTCCTATTCGATCTTTTTTCTTTAATGTATATGAAACTAATTTCATACTATTCTCCTTAATTCCAAATTACTTATTAGCGGAAATGTTTGCTCTATTCTTCCAACCAAGACTGGCTGTAGTTTTCAACCATAGTATCTTTTACATTATTAGTTACCTGAAGCGGTTGGAAAGTATCAATCATAATAGCATATTCATCTGTTTCCTTTACCCCGATTGATGCTTCTGTTTTACCGGGCTGAGGTCCATGCGGAATTCCCATTGGATGCAGAGTAATAGATCCTTCTTCGACGCCTTTACGAGACATAAAATCTCCATGAACATAATAGAGAACTTCATCACTATCAACATTAGAATGATAATAAGGTGACGGTATGGAGTCGGGATGAAAATCAAACAGGCGAGGAACAAAATTACAAACTACAAAGCTTTGTGTGGTAAACATTAAATGCACCGGTGGCGGGAGGTGTATCTTCCCAACTTTTGGAGCATACTCTCTTAAATTAAATGTATAAGGATATAAAAATCCATCCCAGCCAACCACATCAAACGGATGATTTGGCAGAAGATATTTAAAATACTTGTCTTTCAATTTTAATATCAATTCGAATTCACCTTGTTTATCAATCGGTTCCATAAACTGCGGAATATGAAAATCTCTCTCATAATAAGGTGCATCCTCTGTTAACTGTCCATATTCATTTCTAAAATGACGGGGGATCTCAAAAGGTGAGGATGATTCAACAATAAACAATTTATTATTGTCATAATTTTTAAATTTCAACTGATATGTTGTACCCTTGGGCACTAAAATATAATCCCATGGCTCAAACGGCAAGCGACCATATTCTGATAAAAATTCGCCTTCACCGTGGTGAACAAAAATTAATTCGTGAGCATAACTATTCCTGAAAAAATAGTCTGCATCTTCAGTAACATTGGCTGTTGAGATAACACAATTATCATTCTTTAAAAATTCGTTGCGTGACGAAAGAATATCACCTCTTGTTTTCTTTTTTTCCGTAAAGAAGTGATAATATTGAAGCGGTGCATCCGGCCATTCGGATGAATGGTCTTGTGAGATCTCTCCAATATTTTTTACCTGGGTTGGTGTGAATATGTGATACTTATTTGAATATATTCCTGAGAATCCTTTAGTGCTAAACAACTCTTCGCGATATAGTGATTCTCCATCCTCTTTAAAAAATGTTGTATGCCTCTTCGGCGGAACATTTCCCACCTTAACATAAAATGGCATCTTTTCCTCCAAAAAAATTTTTGTTTGTCAATTTTTTAGATCTTTTCATGCAACCATGCATACATGCTCTGATGAAATCTCCCCTTTTGCATGGTTGCATGGATGAATGTTTGTATAAATGTATGATGTTTAATTTATTTTTCCCTATCAAGTGATCCTCTCAATTCCTGATCTTTTTCTATCGATTCAAATAATGCCTGGAAATTTCCCTGACCGAATCCCTGAGCTCCTTTTCTTCGCTGAATGAATTCATAGAAAAAACTAGGTCTATCACCAATTGGTTTTGTAAATAGTTGTAATAAATAACCGTCACCTTCGGTATCGCATAAAATTCCATATTTCTTTAATTGGCCAATATCTTCGGTAACTTCAAGTCCTCTTTCTTTTAACGCATCATAATAAGATTCCGGCACAGATAAAAACTCAACACCGTTCGCTCTCAAGGCTGCTATAGTTTTAATTATGTCCGGAGTAGAAACAGCAATATGCTGAATACCTGACCCATTATACACATCAATAAATTCTTCTATCTGAGATTTTTTTATTCCTTCAAAGGGTTCGTTAATAGGATTTTTAACTGCGGCACCTTCTTTAGAACGAACAACCTTTGAAAGTAATGCAGAATATTTGGTGGAGATATCGCCTGGTCCAAAATCAATGAAAGTTTCAAAGTTTAAACTTTTGTTTAAATAGTTTGCCCATAAATTCATTTCGTTAATTCTTACATTTCCTACAATATGGTCTATTGCCGCCAATCCAGTTTCTTCGGCTGCTATTTCCAGACGCTGAACCGGATTTCCGAAACCCGGTTTAAATATTCCATTATATTTATCCCTGTTAACGAAAACAATTTCTGCATCATCATAAAGTTTAATAGCAGCTTCTTCAATTGAACCTTTATCATCTTCAAAAAGCCGGGGACTTCTTTCAGGAATAGCACCGTTTTGTACTGAAATTTCAAATGCAGTTTTTACGTCTTTAACTTTCAGTGCCCATCTCTTAACACCATCCCCGTGCTTAGTTACGAAAGACGTTATCTCATAATTTACCGGGTCTAATGCTGTAGTAATTACAACTCTGAAATTATTTTTTTCTAAATAATACGAGGATTTATCTTTCACACCCGTTTCAGAACCAAGATATCCGACTACTTTCATTCCCAATGCTTTTGCATGCCAGTAAGCCAGCATTTTTGCAGAGCCAACATAAAATTCAACATAATCGTAACCAAGAATTCCTAATTTATCAGACATTTAAATGCTCCCTAAAAATTATTAATGAAAGTGTTTGATATAAAATTTAAGATAAAATGTATGTATATAAAATAAATAAAAATAGCAAATAACCGAAATCCAATTAATTGATTAATTTTATTCTTTGTGGAATAATAAGTTATGATTTTCAACTAATATTGTCTAACAACATAAAATCATTCTTTTTGTGCACAGCGTGTAATTCAAAATTTTTAAATTTATAACGGCATTTTTTAATTAGAGGACAGATAGTACATTTTGGTTTTGATGGTTTACAAATTTCTCTGCCCAACCTGATTAAATTTGTATGGAAGGAATGGGCAGCGCCATTAGGGATATTTCCATTAATTTTATAGAAAGTTTTTTCCGGTGAATTTGTATTCACTAATCCAATTCTGTTAAGTGTTCGATGAACATGTGTATCGACCGGGCAAATATTTCTGTTCATTGAAAACAGAAGGACACAACTCGCCGTTTTCACTCCAACTCCAATAAATTTAATAAGTTCAGAAATGATTTCTTCATCACAAAGTTTATTTAAAAAATTTAGATTTATCTTTTTATTTCTTTTCTTCAACTCCTTTAATATAGATGTAATTGCTTTTGATTTTTGTTTAGCCAAACCTGCAACTTTTATTATTCGTTCAATTTTTGATTGAGTTTGTTCCGTTACTTCTTCCCAGGTTTTGAATTTTTCTTTTAGATTTTTATAAGCCCGGTACGAGTTTTTATCATTAGTATTTTGAGATAGGATTGTTCCAATTAGCATGTCAACAGAATTGGGCTTCTTTTTATTTCTCATCGGAACACCAAAATATTCAATCAATAGACTATCAATTTCTTGTATTATTCTTTGCATCCAGATTAATTTTTAGTATTTGAAAAATGTTTAAAGAGTAAGATAAATATTTTTGTTATATATTTCGGTTCATTTATCTAATAGATTATTTATTACACCGGAGGAAGAATGGGCACATTGATGGTAAGTATTTCGGGTATAAGAGGAATTGTTGGTGATGGTCTTGACCCAAATACAATTATAAAATATACAAGCGCTTATGCCGATTTTATTGGTAAAGGAAAAATTGTTATAGGACGAGATGCGAGAATTACCGGTGAAATGCTTGATCAATTGGTAACAGGAACACTTTTAGCAAAAGGATTGGATGTAGTCAATATAGGAATTTGCCCAACACCTACAGTTCAGTATACTGTAACACAGTTAAATGCAGAAGGAGGCATCGCTATTTCCGCAAGTCATAACCCTAATGAATGGAATGCTTTAAAACTGTTAAATTCAACAGGACAATTTATGACACCGGATGAAAATAAAATAATGTTAGGCAATATAGATGAATCTGAAAATAATTATAGCCATTGGAAAAATGTCGGCACCACTTCTTTATACACCGAAGGTATTCAAAATCATATGAACGCAGTGTTGAGAATGAAATATATTGATCTCCAGGCAATTCGTAATAGAAAGTTTAAAGTTCTTGCCGATTGTGTTAATGGTGCCGGTGCTTACGTTATTCCCCAATTGTTAAAGGAATTTGGCTGCGAAGTATTTGAATTGGATTGCGAAAAAACAGGAATTTTCCCGCGCCTTCCTGAACCAATACCGGAAAATCTTATAAATACAATGAAGGCAGTAAAAGAATCACAAGTAGATCTGGGAATTGTTGTTGATCCTGATGTTGATAGATTAGTGTTAATAACAGATAAGGGTGAAGCATTCGGAGAAGAAAACACAATTACCCAGGTAGTAAAATTTATTTTATCAAAAGAAAAAGGGAATGTAGTGGTAAATTTATCAACAACACGCGCAGTTGATGATGTTGCAAAAGAATATGGATGTAAAATATTCCGTTCATCTGTAGGTGAAGCAAATGTTGTAAAAAAAATGAAAGAAGTAGAAGCTATAATTGGTGGTGAAGGCAGCGGCGGTGTGATATACCCGGCATTGCATTATGGAAGAGACGCTTTGGCAGGAATTGGAATCACGCTTCAACATCTTGTTGAGTTCGGAAGACCTATGACTCAGTTAAAAGATAATCTTCCACAATATTCTATTTGCAAAAAGAAGGTAAATATAGGGAATCTTGATCCGGATACTATAATTAATAAAATGATAAGTAAATATTCATCGGAAAAAATAAATACGGATGACGGGTTAAGAATAGATTTTAATGATAATTGGGTACATTTAAGAAAATCAAACACAGAACCAATAATAAGAATAATTACGGAAGCAAAATCCGCTGAAGAAGCTGAGAAGCAAGCTAACAGTTATCTTTCAGAAATTTTAGAGATGAATTAACACTCAATAAAGTTTTGATCTTTTTTGAATATAACTAAGTAAGACTTTATCAAAAGGTGTTGATGTATCTACTAAATAATAATCGATATTAGAATTAAGACATTCCTTTTTAATCTTACCAATAAACTCATCCATAGCCTGCTTATATGCCTTAAGAATTTGATATGGCTGCGTAGTTAACTCTTCTTCCGTTTCCATATCTTTAAAAATTGCTTCTTTTCCAAAAGCAAAACTTCTTTCAATCGGGTCTAATATTTGAAAAACTATTACATCATTTTTTTTATATCTGAAATGCTTTACTGATTGTACTATTGAATCAACATCATCAAGAAAATCTGAAATAATTATAACTAATCCTTTTCGATTAATCTTTTCAGCAACTGTGCCAAGGCATTCGGCAGTATTTGTTTTTTCAGAGGCTTTGATATTAGCAAGATTTTTTAAAATTTCCTGTAAATAAGCTCTGGTTGCCTTTGGAGGTAAGTACAGATCTATTTTATCAGAGTACAAAGTAAGTCCCACTGCATCCTGCTGTTTCATCATTAAATAACTGAGGGCAGCAACTAAAGTAACAGCATAATCAAGTTTAGAAACATTATTACCCGAAGAAAATAGCATTGATCTGCTTTTATCCAGCAGAATGTAACTTCTTAAATTTGTTTCTTCTTCATATTGTTTAATGAAAAATTTTTCGGTTTTACCATATACTTTCCAATCAACATTTTTAAGACTATCCCCTTGCATATATGGGCGATGCTGTATGAATTCTACACTGAAGCCATGGTAAGGGCTTTTATGGAGCCCAACCATAAAGCCTTCTACCACTAATCTCGCTCTCAGCTCCAGCGAATTTATTTTCGGAATAATTGATGGGTCTAATATGTTTTTGTACTCAAGATTTACTTGAGACACTATTGCTGCCTTGCAATATTTTTTTGAAGTATCTCTTCAGGTGTCAATCCCATATTATCGAGCTCTTCTTTTGCTGAAGTTATTAGTTCGTGGTTTGGAAAAAGTTTAATGAATGAATTATAAGTTATTGTTGCTGCATCATAATCGTGTAATTCATTTGCCTCAACAAATCCAGCCATAAAAATGCCTGTGGGTGCTTGGTCACTGTTTGGATACTTATCATAAATACTTTTGAAAAATCCAACGGATTTATTAAGAGACTCTGTTTCCGAAATATTTTTTATTAGTTTATTTTGATAAATAGCTGCCAATCTGGCAATTGCTTCAGGAGCCAATTTATCATTCGGATATTCTTTTATAAGTGTTTCATAAGATATAACCGCTTCGGATGAATTTTCTTCGCCTGTAAATTTATTGCCTTCGGTTAATAATTCACCAGCTGTTTTTTTATCAGAGCATCCAGCAAAAAGCAGAATAAATAAAGAAAGAGTAATAATAATTGTTTTCATTTCTCATAATAATTTGTTTAACAAAGGTGTTAAAATTATGAATTGATAATCGAATTTACAACGCATATAAAAACCCATTAAAAAAGCCGGTCTATTACCAGACCGGCTTTAATTGCATAAAGAAAGTCCATTCTTATTTCATTAAGATCATCTTCTTTATTGATGAGAAGTTACTTCCATCGACTCCGGTTGCATCTATTCTATAGAAGTAAACACCACTATTTATGTTTGATGCAATGAAGATAATTTCATGAGAACCTGCTGTTAGGTTACCACTGATTAGATTAGCAACTTCCTGTCCCAAGATACCAAATACTTTTAAGGTAACCTTACTGTCAGCAGCCAGGCTAAACTTAATCTTTGTACTTGGGTTGAATGGGTTGGGATAGTTTTGTTCAAGAACAAATTCAGCGGGTAAAAATTCTTCATACTCAACAGCAGTAATTGTTGATCCTTCCACAATAGTAATAGTTTGATTAACATCAACGTTCCTTAATATATCTATATTACCGCTGCCTGCCCATTTAATAATTATTGAATCAATTGTAGTTTCCTCCCCGGCACCAATTATTAGCGATGAGCTATTTTGCGACATATAACTGATCCCACAATGTGTTTCTCTTATAAACATATTACCGTTGTTGTAAACCTCAATCCAGCTTCCTATACCATCCCTGTTACTTTCCACACCTACCAGATTTAATTTGACCCAATTGTTTTTATTACCGCTGTTCATAAAAAGATTTGGTGAAACCTGCTGATTATTTACTGCTATATCATAAAATCCATCGTTATTAAAATCTCCAATACTCATTCCAAAACTTTTATAATCATCGTCTAATCCAATACCTATCATTCGCCGAAAAGTACCATCACCGTTATTTTCAAAAAGTTCATTTATTCCATTTGATGGACCAACGGAAGCACAAACATATAAATCCAAATCCATATCATTATCGTAATCAAAAAAGTTTGTTCCCCAACAAGCTTTATTTACAGATAGACCTAAATCTGCAGCAACTTCGGTAAATGTTCCGTCTCCATTATTTTTCAGCAGATAATTACCGTAAGGATCATTACTTAAATAAAGATCTAAGAATCCATTATTATCATAATCGCCGACGGCAATACCCATCATAAATCCACGCAATGCAGAATTTGTCTGCTCGCTTACATCCTTAAATGTTCCATCACCGTTGTTTTCAAATAAAGTATTTCCTGAAAAATGATCGTTGGCAATATAAATATCCTGCCAGCCATCATTATTATAATCGAAGAAAACAACAGCTAATGGTAGTTTATAATATCCGGTAGTTCCCGAAGTGTCAGCAACACCAGCATCTTCAGTAACATCAGTAAATGTTCCATCACCATTATTCATATACAAATAGTTATGGTCGTACTCGCTGTAATTAGTAACATATAAATCAATCAATCCGTCATTATTAAAATCACCCCAGCAGGCAGCATTACAACTTCCAGGTACATCAGTTAATCCTGCCTGCAGAGTAACATCTTCCAAAACGCCCCAGCCATCATTGCGATATAAGCGGGAATAACTACTTGCAAAGTCTACTGCTGTGAAAAGATCTTTATCACCGTCATTGTCATAATCGCTCCACAGCAAATTCATTGTTCGGGAAGAATCAACCAATCTTAAATTGTAAGTTACATCAATAAACTCAGTATCGTCATTTCTATAAATAATCATTGGCAACCCTTCTATACTGCTAAAGGATAAATCATCTTTACCATCACCATTGAAATCACAAAAACTTACACTGCCCCGAATAAATGTTATCGGATGATTTATACCCATTGAACCAGCAACATCGGAGAATGTAATTTGTTGTGCCGGCATAAGAAACGGAATTATAAAAAAGAGTAAAAGAGATAATGTAGAAAAACATTTCATAAGTGCTCCTAAAATAACTCTAAAAATTAAAATAGCATTTATTACAAATAATAGATCTTGATTTTATCGAGGAAATATTCGCATTTCTAAATACTCAAGAGATAACAATATTTTTGAACGGCTCATACATTCTAAATATTGCTCAAATATAGGATTAATAATCCTCCATTTCAAGGATTCAGTAATTTTAGTAATAAAAAAACCGACTCTTATTCAGAGTCGGTTTTTATAAAACTAAACCAACTATAATTTACTTGGTTAAGATCATTTTCTTAACTGATGTAAAGTTAGTTCCATCAACTCCTGTTGCATTAATTCTATAGAAGTAAACACCACTATTGAAGTTTGATGCATTGAAGTCTATTTCGTGTGAACCTGCTAGCAGGTTACCACCGATAAGATTAGCAACTTCCTGTCCCAAAATATCAAATACCGTTAAGGTAACCCTGCTGTCAGCAGCTAAGTTAAACTTAATCTTTGTACTTGGGTTAAATGGGTTCGGATAGTTCTGCTCTAATGCAAATACTTTAGGAACTGTTAAAATAACTTCAACAACATCTGAATATTCAAATGATCCGTCATAGTCAATTTGTTTTAGTCTGTAAACGTATGATCCTTCTAGTAATGAACCATCTACATAAGAATAGCTATGATTTTCTGTTGATGTACCAAATCCGGCAACAAATCCAATTTTCTGAAATCCGTTACCTGAATTTCTCTCTACATCAAATCCCTGATTATTTGTTTCTGTGGATGTGCTCCAGTTAAGAATAACATTTCCATCACTAACACTAGCCACAAATGATGTTAATTCAACTGGTACGAAACCGTCAAAGTATATAGCAAAGTTATCTACTGCCCACCACCAGTCCCATTCGGGTTGAAGAGTTCTAAATCTAAACCTGACATCTGATTGGAAACCGGCAGATGGTGATACATCCCATACTTCGTGAGTATTACGCTGATCAACACCTAACCAGGATACAACCACTGTCCAGGTTGCGCCGCCGTCAATACTCATCTCAACATAAGCTTCATCAGAAGCTTGAATGGTTCGCCAATCGTTGTCAAATTCAATCCATACAAATTCCCAATCAGTTGCATCTACACCAAAGCTCATTGCAGCAGTTGTAAGAGTAGTCGAACCGGAACCGCATTCATCAGCATCTGCAGCCAACACATTAAGCATTGCTTCCGCAGGCATTGTATATCCATTTGTGCTTATATCCCAAACTTCCCAAACACAGGTTCCACCGTCGTTGGTTATATCCCAATTACCTGATCCGGCTTCAAAGTCATCCATAAATATACAAACTATATTAGGATCCGCTGCAGTTGTGAATGACCAGGTTGGACCAGATACACTACAGGTATCATTCTTTCCAATAATTTGCCAGGGATATGTTGTTGAATAAGCTAAAGGACCAGTAATTGGCCATGTTGAGATAGCAGTACCATCATAAACCAAGGTTCCGTCAAACCAAACTTCTACATTATTTGCCCCTGCACCGTTTGTCCAGCTAATTGCCGCTAGATTAACATCTACACCTTTTGCGCCATCTAAGGGATCTGGGTTTGTTGCTTGATCTATTAGGCAAGGTGGGATAATTTCAAATAAATCCAAACCAACATAATTAGATTCAGCACCGCTTGGACCTCCATTGGTTGTGAAGTAACGAACAGCAAATCTTACTGTTCCAGCACTTGGGAAAGAACCAACCCATTGTGCCCAACCGGTAATAGATGCCTGAAATGCATCTAACTGAACATCGAAATCCGCAGCAGTAGTGCCTGCAGTATTAGATACCCATACTTCTAATGGGTCTGGGTAGGGACTTCCATCGGGTGAACGATGCCAGAATTGAAGAATATCCCCAGCTTCAACTGTTACTTCAGGTGAAATTAACCATTGATCGATGAGTAATCCTCCACCAAATGCCCCATTGAAATTTTGTGCAACATAACCGGTATCAGGACCTTCGTAAGCGAAGAATACACTCGCAATACCCTGAAATGTCGTACGTAATCCGGCTCCGTCAACATCATCAAAAAACCAACCGCGTGCAGCCAAACCAGCCAAATCGTTAACACCATTCATATCATCCATAAATATAGTTCCGCCACCGGAATTATACTGTATTGGTGTCCAGGTTTCAACCATACTACTTTTAGCTGCTTTATTCGGAACTATATCCGTTCCTTTTTTCTGAGCTGTAGTGGTAATCGCAAAACCTGTTAACAGAAAACAAAAAAACAAATGAGTAAAAAATGTTTTTCTCATAAATTGAGCCTCCTAAAATAGTTTAAAGTGATAGATTAATTAATTAAGATATTTGTTTATACAGGTATTTAAGTGTAGTACTTTAATAAAACTTTTGATGAGAAAAGTTAATTTCACTGCCCGTTAGAATTCTGTACAGCAAGATTAAGAAATTTTAGAGTTTAATACAAGTAGTACAATAAAAAAAATTAAACAAAGTAAAACGCTATAATTTTTAGAAAATAGATCACTTTTAATTAGTAACTCACCTTACGCAAAATTGTCATTCTGAAGAATCTCAAGGTTTACGATTTGCACTAGTTTGGAGATATTTCTCCCGATGAATCGGGATCAATATGACAAAAAATCATTCTTTCGCGTAACATGAGTTAATAATTCAGCTATTAATTATTTCCATTATTATAATTTGCCATTGATAAGTTAATTATTTATTCAATTTTTCGTTTTTTGCCATCGATTCTCTTTCTGTTTTTAGTTTATATCTCCTCAACTTTTGTTTTATAACTTTATCAGATATTGCAAGTATTTGTAAAGCCAGAAGAGCAGCATTCTTTGCACCATCTATAGAAACCGTTGCAACCGGTACACCAGAAGGCATTTGAACAATTGATAACAATGAATCCATACCGTTAAGAGCTATACTTTTAATTGGAACACCAATTACCGGAAGAATAGTATGTGCCGCGGTAACACCCGGCAAATGTGCTGCACCACCGGCAGCAGCAATAATTACTTTCAGACCCCGTTTCTCAGCTGTAGCTGCATACTCTGTATGTTGTTTAGGCGTACGGTGAGCAGAGAGAATTTTTACCTCATACTTCAAATTAAAGTTATCTAACACTTCGAATGCTTTTCCCATTACGGTTAGATCTGAATCACTGCCCATTATAATTCCAACAAGTAGTTTCTCTGCCATATTTTTTCCTTATAGTTAATATATAATTAACTATTTACAATTATCTCCAATCTTCTACAAATATTTTTTCACCATCACACCATAATAATACAGCACCTGATTCATCTGTTCTTAAAATTTTTACACTGTTTTTACGGAATTTGGAAATCACATTTTCTGCCGGATGACCAAATTTATTTTTAATGCCTGCACTAATTAACGCATATTGCGGAGACGTATATTTTAAGAATTCATCAGACGTGCTAGTCTTACTTCCGTGATGGGCTACTTTTAATACATCGACATCCAGAAAAATTTCAAAATCATTAATTAGAATTTTTTCAACTCTTTTTTCAACATCACCTGTAAATAGAAAAGACTTCTTCCCATAAACAAGTTTCATTACTCCACTCTTATTGTTTGAAGATAATTTATAGAATTCCGCTTCATCTTTATCAGAAAGAGTAAAAAGCCGGCAATTGCCAATCATGAGAGATTGATAATCGTAATAGTTAATCGGAACTTTCTGCTCTCTGAGAAATTTTTCAAATTTAACGTCCTTGCTAAGTAATGAATCTATTGCCGGTTTATATATTTCTTTAATTTTATCGTTTTGGATCAACGAAACGAACCCTCCATAATGGTCCAGATCAAGATGCGATACAAAACCGTAATCTATTTTCTCAATGTCAAGGTAATCGAGCAGAGGTAAAATCACTCTTTCACCATAATCGAAATAGAATGTTGCCTGTCCTGCATCGATCAAAGCAATTGTATTATCAGGAAATTTTATTAAGATCGCATCGCCCTGCCCAACATCTATCATAAGTATACTGAGAACATTATCCGGTAAAAGCTTTTTATTATCTAAAGAAGAAAGAAGATAAATATTTACAATGACGAATATTATCACAATCGAAAATGCTAACTTCGATTTTACCTTTCTTAAAAAATAAAGTACGAATATCAGGAAGAAATAAAAAATAAATATATCATATATCGAATATCCATGTATTTTTATATGAGAAAAACCAAGTTGACCGGTAAAATTAATAAAATCTAACAAAAGATTTGTTATAGCATCATTCGTTGCCGCATAGTAAATTGCTAATGACGGAAACACCGCTTGAGTTATTAATGTTATTATGGATAATGAAATAATAAAACCAATTGTTGGAATTACTATAAGATTTGCTAACAACGCAATAACAGATAATTTTCCAAAATATAACAATGTGAACGGAAGCGTACCTATTTGTGCCGCAAAAGATACTGCGATAAAAAGTAAAAAAAATCTTATTAGTTTAGATTCAATTTTAAGCTTATTTATAGCGTTAGAAATAAGTGGATATATTACTCCTATTGCCAGAACAGCAGAGAATGAAAGCTGAAATCCGGGTGAATAAATTTCATTAGGATTAATTACAAGTATTATAAGTGCAGCAATAGCCAGTGAATTAAAAATGTTTGTCGTACGATTTGTAAGAAATGCTGTTATTATAACAAGAGCCATAACCGTTGCTCTAAAAACTGAAGGCGGAACTCCGGTTAAGAACATAAAACATAATAATCCTACAATAGTTGAAACCGATCTAAAGTAAATATTGAACCTGCCAAACAGAATTATAAATATAAAAGCTATAAATCCCACGTGTAATCCGGAAACAGCAAGTACGTGAACAACTCCTGAATTTATAAATTGTATTTTTGTTTCCTGATCAATTTCTCTTCTGTCTGCCAGGAGTAGTCCCCTTAATAATGAAGCGGTTTTATTACCGTGTAGTGAATTTATCTGTTCGTTTATAATTTTTCTTACCTGGAAGATACTATTTTTAAAGAAGTTCGGTTTATCTTTAACAATTATAATATCGCTGAATTTTTTAATTATAAGTATGCCTGTAATTCCCTTCGATTTCAGGTAAGAGTTATAATCAAATTCTCCCGGGTTTCTCCTCCCTTTTCCTTTAGTGTATATAGCTTTCACTTCAATAAGGTATCCGGGTTTCATTGTATTATAAAATTCATTTCTTCCTTTTTTACCACCTCGCAATTTGCAAAGAAATGTTATATCATCATTAATATTTTCATCCTTAGTAATAAAATTGCTAGCATCAAGAAGGAACAGAATTTCATTTTCTCTAATCAGTTCTATTGTATTTATAGTACCGGATACCGACACGTTCTTTTCTTTATACAAAGAGGATACCTCGGGATTGAATTGCACTTGGTTAAAATATGTTGTTAGATTTCCGAGGGATGATATAAGTATTAGAGATATTACCGATAGTATAATCTTAATTTTATAGAAGAATCCATTCAATCTTGAAATAAGAAGAAAAGAAAAAAGAATAAGAGTTAAGATCAGAACTATTAATATGCTAACCTGAAACACCGGCTCAAGAAGAATTCCAATTATAAATGCGACTGTAAATATTATAATAGGATGGTCTTTCATATGTTTATTCTTTTCCGCTTCCGGCATATTTTTTTTTAATCATTTGGAACTAATCCCGATTCAACGTATATGCGTCAACTTAATTGCCCCGACTTTTCCGCTCCGGCGAGCGGAGCGAGACGAGTAAGTCGGGGACCTTGTAATCCAAAGTTAATAAAGGCTTTTCCCAAAGGGATCACTTTGTGAAGCCACTACCAATCTTACATTTTTGGCTATCCAAGGGATTCCTTCGGAAAAGCCAAAATTTGGTTTGTTAATTAAGTCCACGCCATAAAGAGACTGTGTTAAAATTATATGTCAAATAGAAGAACTCATCCCCAACCCCTTCTCTTAAAAAGAGAAGGGGCTAAAACAAGTAGCTTTCGCAGCTTTTCAAAAGTCCCTCTCTTACCAAGAGAGGGATTTAGGGTGAGTTTGCTGTTTTTCACACAAGCTCTAAATGGCGTGGCAATTCAATCCCGACTGAGTCGGGACACTTTTTATAAGTTAGTTATAAGGAAATAATCCTTAAGTTGACGTCCATGCGATTCAATGTGACTCGTTTCATCTGCAATATTTTATTATTGCCGGTTTAATATCCATTATACTTTTTACTGAGGTAAACAATTCTTCTGCATACTTTCCGGCTGTTATAGTTAAAGAAGGATTCCTTGTATGCATTTTTATAGAAAGGTCTTCAAAATTTCCGTGATCGGAACAGATAACTATTGTCAATTTTTTGTCATCGAACTCTGTAAGGATTGTAAAAAGAAAAAGATCGAGCGTATTGAATATATCACTAAACTCATCTTTAATTCTGAGATGACCTAAATGATCCAATAAATAATATTCATATAAAGTATATTTATATTTGCCGGCTAATTTGAGTAATCTTCGTGCAGCAGTTTGCGGCTTTATCAGCGGTAAATTAAATCCGAATCTTGTATTCCATCTATCATTTGTAATTTCTGCAGTTAAAGAATTACCACGTCTGACATCCGAAATTTTGTTAAATCTATAATTGTTTAATCTGCAACAGGAAGCCGTAACTCCTAATCTTGTTCCACCGGATTTTAAATAATCAATAAAAACTTTAGGATACGCATTGGCAAAATATTGTCCGTTCCTTTTATTTGAGTAATGAGTAAGAATATGTTTTTCTTTAATGATTGGAACCGTTGTAGAATATGGAAACGGGCCATGATGCTTTCCAATTTGTTTGGCTGCGTTAAAACCGCAAAACAAGGATGCCTGCCCTGTGCCGCTCTGTGGTAATCCATTAATTCCTAAACAGGCATCTGTTGGGAAAAGATATTTTTTATCGCCAACTAAAAATAAATTTTCTAACGAAGGAATTGCACCGAATAAAGTTGTAAATGAATTGAATCCATATCTAAAGAAAGGATTTATTTTTGAATCTTTCTCTCCTATCCCAACTCCATCAAGAAAGATCATTAATACTGAATTCAAAAGAATTATCCTTCAATTAATATCGATTAAATATTAGAGACTTCTGAAAAGTTTATCATGGTTATATTGAGCGACCTGCCTGCCGCCTGCCTGCCGGTAGGCAGGGTAGGCAGGAGCAAAATATCTCGATTTTTATTATTAAACAAACTCTTCATCCGGCAATTGCCGGATTCAGAGTGACAGTAATAGAATAATTCAGAGCTCTCCATAAATAATTTATAAAATTATTTCTTCGATTCCACAATAATTGTAACCGGCCCTTCATTAATAAGTTCTATATCCATCATAGCACCGAATATACCGGTTTTAACTTTGTCATCACCCAAATTGTATATTATCCTTTTAATAAACTCTTCGTAGAGCGGAATTGCTTCATCTGGTTTTGCGGCTTCAATAAAACTTGGTCTGTTGCCTTTAGCTGTTTCCCCGTATAATGTAAATTGAGAAATTATTAGTACTTCTCCTTTTATATCCTGAACCGAAATATTCATTTTATTTTCACTATCTGCAAAAATCCTCAGTCGACTGCATCTATCGGAAACAAAATTCACATCATCGATATTATCACCGGATTTAATTCCAAGCAATATCAAAAGACCTTTATTTATCTTTGCAGAATATTTTTCACCAGGTATTTTTACAGATGCACTGCTAACTCTTTGGACAACGGCTCTCAAGATTTAACTCCTGAAATGACTCGATCAATTTTTTGATAATCTTTAAATACATAAATTTTTTTATAATTATTTTTCACTAAAAGCTCATTTATTTTTTTTGATTGTCCCTCTCCCATTTCGAAAAAAAGTTTTCCACCGCTTTTCAATATTTCTGATGCAAGAGTGATAATTTTAACAAAATATTTATACCCATCAGAAAAATCTGTAACAGCAATCTTCGGTTCAAAATTTTTAATTTCTTTTTGAACATTTAAATAATCGTTTTGAGAAACATACGGAGGATTTGATACTATAATGTCGTAATTCAAAAAATCGTTTACATTAAATTTTAGTATATCACCATTTACAAAATTAACTCTGCCATTCAGCTGATATTTTTCTAAATTTTCATTCGCGATCATAATTGCATCTTTACTTATATCAATTCCGGTTACGTGTACGTTTGGCAAGTTTTCAGCCAGGGCAATACTAATGTTTCCACAGCCGCTTCCAAAATCCAATATAAATAATTCATCTTCTTTTTTTACCGAATCAATAATTACTTCCACAAGAATTTCTGTTTCAGGACGTGGTATTAGAACAGCAGGTGTTACCTTTAACTCTAAAGTATAAAACTCAACCGAGCCTGTTATATATTGAATGGGTTCATAATTGCTTCTTCTTTTCAGATACTCTCTATAACTATTAAGTTCACTATCTCTTAAGGGTTTGTCATACATTAAGTATAATTCAAGTCTTTTACAATTTAGAATATTTGCAAGTAATATCTCGGCATTTGCACGCGGTGATTCAATACCTTTTCTATCAAGGTATTCAGTTGATTTAGTAATCACACCTAATATTGTTAGCATGAAGAAAATAGAAAAATATAATAACGGAGATGTAATTTATAGATTATGTTTATTAATCTACAAGAAACCTGTAAATTATATAGCCAAAATTTATTTGTAGTGCAACAAAAGTAACCGCACTTATAGTATCCAACCTGTTTGTCTGATCCAATAAGGCTTCATCCCCCGTTATCTTATATTCGGCAAATTTATCATCGGCTTTTAATTTTAAGTAAGCAGTCGTTGTTCCCAAAGCAACCATTGTACCTATCAATACTTTGAATAGTGTTTTATCAAAAAAATTACCGTCATCATATTCGCCTATGAAATTGAGTTTAACCGGATTATTAATTCCAAAATCAGAATAGCTAATTACCTTACTTTCAAAACCATTTTTTTCCAGGCGGAGATTATTCAATTCCATTGGAATTAATAGCGGCGTGTATCCTATCAACGTATCATTGCTGAACACATAAACATCCTGCGGTTCGGAATTCAGGAGTACTACTTTATTAAAGTTGTATTGAAGTACAATATCGTTACAATCAGTTATATTCAGCGAATCAGTAAATGTTTTAGTACCCCACCTATCACTGTTTTCGAGTGCAACAATTTTGTGCCACCCTTTTGATAAGGTAACATCAATATTTTTACCCATTCCGGCGAGTGAGTCATCAATAAATATATTAACATTTTCAATATCGCTTATTATTGTAAGATTAGCTTCACATTCTTGCGGAAAAACATTTACCGCAAAATTAATTACAAGTGCAAATAATATTTTAATAAACAAACTCATACGCCCTTAAAATACCTCTATCAAATCCAATAAATAAAATACCATCAAAATAAACTGGTGAAAGTTTGGCTCTTCCCTCGAGTAAATAAATTTTGTTCGGGATGCCTGTGCTTTTATCGATAATATATAATGAACGAAAAAGATCGGGAATAATTATCCGGTAATTTGTAAGAAGAGGAGTTGCCTGGAACACTCCTTTGTACTGCTGTTTCCAATTTGGTTTACCATTAAATTTATTAAGTGAGAAAAGGGAGCCGCTTAAATTTCCAATAATAACATTTTTATCATCTACTGCGGGAGACATAAGTATTCTTGCATGGGTATCATGCTGCCAAATTATTTCAATACTCTTTAAATCGAGTGCGTAGATCATTCCGTTATTGTTAGACATGTAAGCAATACTATCATCAATTGTTGGTGTACCTGTAAAAATACCGCCCACTGATTTTCGATTGATTATTTCGCCGTCTTCCAAATCCACCGTAATCACTTCCCCATCATCGTTACCAAAAATTATTATCCCATTTTTTAATGATGGAGAGCATCGTGTTGCTGCATCTGTTTCTGTTTGCCATATTGATTTTCCCGAAAGGTCATACCTGTTTATCCTTCCGCTCTCGGTTAAAAATATTATTCCGTCTTCAAGTGCAATCATTTCAGACAAAACACGACTATAAATTTCTTCGTAAAATACTTCTTTACCGGTTTTAAAATTATAAATAATTATTTCGGTCAGATTATATTTCTCCTCGGCTACTGCATAAACAACCACCGATTTAAATATAAGCGGTGCTGAATAGATTGCATCCTTACTTTTTAGCATTCCAACTTTTGATCCGTCATTAATATCAAATACATAAATTCTACCACCAAGATCACTTGTAAAAACATACTCATCATAAATAGTAACAGATGAATTAGTAAAGCTTCCGTGAACATCATTCTCCCAATAAAGGAGCAATGAATCAGAAACTGTTACCGGAACGTAGAAATTCCTGGCAGATGTTCTTCCAAACATCGGATACGGATCACTGTCTAACTTTGCAGTAATTTTAATGAGCGATTTTCCGCAACCGAAAATGAAAATGATCATAAATCCAATAATCAATATATTTTTAATCAGAAGTCCCATCCAAAAAAGAATTGATAAAACAAGCCATCTTGAAAACGAGTAAAATTATTTTCTATTTTTTTTCCTATATCATATCTTAAAGTAAGAACTCCAAAAACATTCAATCTTATTCCTCCTCCAACAGAACCAAGTGTTTCCTTAAAACCATTATCCCCTATGCCAGCCATATCAAAAAAGAAGGCACCTCTAATTCCAAAAAAACCCAAGCTTAAAATTGGAAACTTAATGTTAAGCTGATCAATTAGTGGAAAGCGAAATTCCACGGAAGTAAACCATATTTGCTTTGCTCTTATTGAAAATCTGGGATAACCTCTGAGATCCCAGGAACCCCCAATCACGTATCTCCTTGCTTCTTTTCCTTCATTATAAAACAATGCAACTCTGAAGGCGAATAAAGTTGTTAAGGCAACCCGTGCATAATACCTGTAATCTGCAACCACAGAAAAATAATTAACATTACTAAATTTAATATCGGAAGTGTAACCAAGCAGCAGAATACCTCTGCTTCCGGCTAACGGACCTGTTGGTCCCCACAGTGAATTATCGTGAATGTAAGCGATGGTGTTTGTAACCAGTAATGCTTTTCTTTCAATAACGCCGGTAATAATTTCTTTATCAGAATTTGCTACAGTTATATTTGCTTCCAACCTTTGAAATTTTGAAACAGGAAAATTAATTCCAAAAAAACCTCCGAAAGTTCTTTCGAAAAAAAATTCATCCGGATCTCTTAAATCATATCTTCTTCCGCTTAAATGAAAAACACCATAACCATAGTTCACTCTTTTACCAAGGTTGGCTCTTTGTAATATTATGTTAAAGCTTCTTAAAAAATCACTTTGCACGTTTGCCGAATTATAAATTAAAAGATGATAGCGGTCATCACCTAATAAATCACTTAAAGATAAAATTGCTCCGCCCCTTGTTCCAAAAATCGGATCGGTTGTAACTACACTTTGTGCAAAATCAAGTGCGTACTCTTTTTCATACTCAATTTTTTTTCTTTCGGATGGAAGCTGTATTTGATTTGCCATCCATTTATCTTTTGCCGAATCTATTTCCATTGTTATTAGTTCAACAGAATCTAAAACTGTTTGATAATTGTTAATCACATAAATGTTAATTGAGAAATTCTCAAATCCCGATAATGCAATTGAAGAGGAATCTAAATAAACAGGAGTGAAAACGCTGGTAATAAATCTAGTAATTCGTTTAATTTGTTTACTGAATTGGTTTTCTTCAATGTTTATTTCCCAAATGTTTCTTACATCATCTAATTCGGAAATAAATAATAATTTCTTCTTATCTGCAGACAGAAGTGGTGAAAAGTTATGGGCATTTAAATAAGTTATGTATTCAATTTCATAGGTATCAAGATTGATTGAGAAAAGGTTATACTTTTTTTCAGATATTCCGCTTGTTCTATCTGAAGTAAAAATTATTTGCCTGTCATTCAAACCAAATATTGGATCTCTGTCATCGTAGTAATCGTTGGTTATGCGGTAAAGTTTATCATCTAAAAGATCATAAATGTATAAATCCATAAAACCCTTTCTGTCAACTGCGTGGAAAACAACTCTGTTACCATTATCAGAAAATTTGGGTGAGATAATATTCACCAAATCACGAGTATGGAATCTTTTAACAATCTCGTTTCGGTAAATAGAAAAGAAATGAATGGCATCGGTACCGCCCTTTTTTGTAACAAATGCTATTAGACCTTCCGATGAAACATCCAAACCAGATTGAAATAAATGAAATGCTTCAAACTCTTCATCCTTTTCTCCGCGTAAAACAATTGATGGATCATCCAACGGTTTATTGTCGGAAGCAATCGGCATTCTGTAAATTGATGAATAGCCATCACGGTTAGCAATGAAGTATATAAATTTAATACTGTCAATTGTAAAACTAACAGGAGAAAAATTAAAACCCTCCCGCGTAATTTTTTTTGCACCTATTGAAAGAGGAAGAACTTTTTCTAATAAGGGATAATACTTTTGCTTTAAGTAGTATTGCCATTCTGCATCTAATTCTTCAAGATCTTTTTTAAAGGTATATTCTAGCACGCGGCTAAAAGCACTGTTTGTCCAAATATTTTCTAGAATATCCAGTACACGCTGCTTGCCATATTTTTCACCAGCAAATTCAAGGAAGCTTTGTCCTTCTTTATACATTAAAAAACTACCGAATATCTTGAATATATCTTTAATGCCTACAAGATAATTATTAATAACGGCATCTCTCATCACCATTTCTGCCTGCGAATCCATATCGGTAGATAAATACTCAGCAAGACCTTCAACAAACCATAAAGGAGGCATCCGGTTAGTTGGTAATTTGTGGTCGCGTAAAACGCGGTAAACTTTGTTCGTCATAAAAACGTGTACCAGTTCATGCCTAATAACATGCTTAAAATCTTTAAGCGAACCGGTTGAGGGCAATACAACTCTCCCTTTCAAAAATTCAAAAAAACCGCCAACACCCTCGGGCAGCAACCCCGGGGTAATATTTGTTTGCTGGAATTCCAAAGAAGTGTTATAAAAAATAAGTGGAACCCTGCGTGTTACTACATTATTCATTTCAACTTTCAATTCGTCATAAACCTGTTCAGCGTAATATGCACCGATCTCAGCAATGCTCTGCATTTCACCGTAATAGAAAATATCGAAGTGCTCGGTTCGCATTACTTTCCAATCAAAGTCTTCGTAATGAACTTTGTTTCTTCCGAAAAAGAAATATTGAGCCGACATAACCTGCGCATAAAGGAGAATGAATAAGAAAAGATATTTAGAAAACCGATTAAAGATCACAATTATTTACGGATGAATTATGACTTAAATATTTTGTGCTGCTAAGTTTTTATTGCATAGCAACTAACAACTTAAACCAGGCGTTGCTTTAGCTCATGTATATAATCTATTTCCGAAGGATCAAAATCCCTGAGTATAGATAGATAATAAGTTATCCAATCACCCAAATAAATCAAATCCATTATTCGTACCTTAAAATCATTTTCACTGCTTCTAAGGGTCAGTATTTCAACCTTACTTTTTTTTGCAAGTTTCCTTGTTATACTAAACCGCTTAATAATTTGCGGATGATATTCATTATCTAAAATTGCAATTAGTTTTGCGTTTAATTGCTTATCCTCGAATGTTTCCCAACCTATAATTTCGTTGTGATTTAATTCAGGTATAACATTATTAAAAGCGTGCAATTTCGAATTTTCATTGAATTGACATTTTAATCGATATCCCACTGCTTCTAATCCAGTAGAAGAATAAATCAAGGGAATAAAACCTACCAATTCTTCTGCGATAGTTAAAGCAGTGTTTTCCGTAGTTGAATATTCTATGCCTTTATTCTTCCAAAGTTCTTTCACTTTATTTACAACTTCACTTTGGTTAGGTATAATATTTAATGATTGCAATATTTTAAGCAGAGTAAAAAAACCAACACCCAATGCATATCTTGGTTGAAATCCTTTCTGAAGATTGATCCAGGGTATATTGTTTTCCTGTGCAATAGTTTTTACTTTACCGCCGGTTGAAACAATGATCAATTTGCATTTTTTTTGTATGGCATCTTCTAAACAAGAAATGGTTTCTTCTGTATTTCCGGAATAAGATGAAATAATTACCAAAGAGTTTTCAGTGGCATAATACGGTAAAGAATAATCACGGCATACCTGAAGTTGTATTCGTAGTTCGTTTCCTAAAAAACTTTTTAGCAGATCTGCACTAATTGCTGAGCCGCCCATCCCCGCAACAATAATATTGTTGAACTTATTCTTAGATTCATCTTCCAAATCTATTTTGTTGTTCCAGGCATTCTCTATTTGTTTATAAGAGTCAATCAGTACCTGGAACTGATTTTGAGTATCGTTATTCTTTATTAATTCTTCTATTTTCATAAGCGTTTATATTATGTTTCTTGTACGAATTATTTTATTGTCACTAAAGAATTTTTCTATTATTTTCTGAACCCCTTCTTCATCACAGACTGATAAGCATTTTTCTGCCATTAGTTTTGAATCCTTATAATTGAAACTCGCAATAATTTTTTTTGCATACGGAATAGTTGCCGGGGAAATGCTCATCGATTCAAGTCCGAGACCAACAAGTAAAGGCATTGCAAGTGTATCAGCAGCCATCTCGCCACAAAGGCTCACCGGTTTACCTGCGAGTTTAGAATCATCAATTATCTTTTTTAATGTTCTTAATACAACCGGACTAAATTCCTGGTATAAATCGGAAACTAATTCATTACCTCTGTCAACAGCCATCAGGTACTGAATCAAATCATTTGTACCGATGCTGAGAAAATCCACTTCATCCGCAAATTCTTTTGCCATCACTGCTGCCGATGGAACCTCTACCATAATGCCAATTTCCATATCTTTATCGAAAGGGATATTTTTGGTTGATAGTTCATCCATACAATCCGAGATAATTTTTTTCGAATGATGAATTTCACTTAAGGTACTTACCATCGGAAGCATAAATTTTATATTCTTATGGCTGCTAGATCGAAGAACTGCACGGATCTGTTCCTTAAACAATTTAGGGTTCTCCAAAAGCAAGCGGAGCCCTCTTAACCCAAGGAATGGATTTGGTTCATCATAATCAAACAACTTAAACTTATCGCCGCCAATATCAAATGCCCTGATAGTAATGAAATCAGGATAAATTCTGGATGCTAATCTTGCATATATTTTTACCTGTTCATCCTCACTCGGAATTGTTTCGATCTCATCCAGGATTTGCTCGGAGCGATAAAGACCTATCCCCTTTGCACCACTGGTTAATACAAGATCTATTTCACCAGTTACATCCACATTGGCAAGCATTTGAATCTCTTTTCCATCTTTAGTAACTGCACGTTTATCTTTAAATTCTTCAAGTTGTTTCTGTAATGCAATCAGATGATTATGTTTCTCTTCAAAGAAAGAAATTTGTTCTTCAGTCGGATCAAAAAGGACGTAACCGTGAAATCCATCAACAATAACATTTTGTCCGTCTGCTAACTTTAAAGTGGCATTATGAGTTCCGACAACGGCTGGAATATTTAATGATCTTGAAATGATTGCTGCATGTGAAGTTAATCCACCATGATCGGTTATGAAACTTTTGACTTTATTTCTAGAGAGTAATAATATATCAGCAGGTGTTAACGATTCACTTACGATTATAACATCATTTCTAAATTTTGATTTCCAGCGCTTATTTCGGAGGTTTCTTACAATTCGATTCTTAATATCCTCAATATCATTTGCACGTTCTTTCATATATGCCTCGTGAGACATAACCATTAAATTTTGGTATTTAGATATTTCATCATCGACAATAAATTCAGGTTGTTTCTTTTCTTTTTCAATTCTTTTAATGATGTTCCCTATCAGAACCTGATCATCAAGTATCATTAATTGCGCTTCAAAAATGCCTGCACGAGTTTCTCCCATTTTTTCCTTAGCAATTGCAAAGATCTTATTAAATTCTTTTTTTGACTTTTCTAATGCTTCGAGAAGATTTTTCTTTGCTTCTTTTACATCAGTGATATCGGCATCATTTATTTCAAGTTTTTCTTTTGTAAAGAGATAAACTTCCCCTATAACAATACCGGGGGCAGCGGCTATACCGGCAATTTTATTTTCAGCATTTCTATATACGTCTGAAAATGATTTCATTCTTCGCCAAAACCTTTCTCAAAAAAATCAATAATTTCTTTAGCAGCCTCTTCTTCATCGGAGCCATCAAATGTAAGTGTTAATTCTGCACCTTCTTCAGCAGCAAGTGTCATTACTCCAATTATACTTTTCCCGTTAATATTCATACCATCACGTGAGATAAAAAAATCACATTCATATTTTGCTATAAGTTTAACAATTGTAGCAGCAGGCCGTGTATGTAATCCAGCTTTATTTCTGATTTTAACTATTTTTTCTATCATCATCTAATTCTTTTAAGTAATTCATCGGCTAACCAAACCAATATTTCTTTGTCCGATATTTTTTTAATTACATTAAGGGAATTTAATGCTTTTTTTGTATAATAATTTATTGTCTTTCTTGCATCGGCAATTACACCTAATCTTTCATATAACTCTTTATATTTTTTAACCTGATTTATCCCAATACCTTTATTATCAACAACTTTGCTCAACAATTTACGATCCTCACCTCTTGCTTTTTCAAGTGCTTTAATAAACAAATATGTCTTCTTCCCTTCAATAAGATCACTGCCAATTCTTTTACCAAATTTATTTTCATCCGCTATTATATCCAGTAGATCATCCTGAACTTGAAAAGCAATTCCAATGTTTAATCCGTAGTTTGCAATTCCCTTTATCTCCTTTTCTGTTCCCCCGCCAAGTGTTGCCCCAATCTCGCAACACATTTTTACCATCGAAGCTGTTTTCTTTTTAATCATTAATAAGTATTCAGATAATGAAACGTATTTTCTTGCTTCATAATCGGTATCAAGTATCTGTCCTTCGCATACCTCAATTAATCCGCTGGTAAACGATGATATAATACTTTTTGAATAACCATTACAGTCTTTAAGCAAATATTCATAAGCAACTGAAAGTAAACTATCTCCAACTAAAATCGCAGTATTCTTATTATATTTTTTATGAAGAGTTAGTTTTCCCCGACGCTTTTCCGCATTGTCCATTATATCATCGTGCACGAGTGTAAAATCGTGAAGCAGTTCAACTGCAACTGCTGCATTATATGCCTGACTAAAATTGCCTCCAACTGCTCCAGCCGATAACAGCACTAAGAAAGGACGAATTCTTTTCCCTTCACTATTAATTATGTATGCAGCCGGGATGTATAGTGATGATGGTTTTCTGTTCTTAACAGTTCCGTGCAAAATTGCATTAATTTTTTTTCTTTCTTTCTCATAAAGCAAATTGTATTTTTTAATATTCGCATTCACTAATAAAATAATTCCTTTCTAATAAGTTTATTCATTCTCAGATCATTTAAATTTTGTGAACCGGTTAAATACATGATTTCACTTATTTCATGAAATATGCTTTGAATGTAGTCAGCGGTTTTTTCTACTCCATATTTATGAAGTATTTGCAGTACCTGTCTCGCTGATGCAACTATATCCACTCCCAGGGCAAATGCTTTTGCGGCGTCCAAACCGTTTTTAATTCCACCCGAACCGATTAAAGTAAATTTATAATTTTTCTTCAGCTTAAACACTTCTTTTATACAGTATGAGGTTGGAAGACCCCAATCCCACAAATAATTATTCTGATCATCTTTATTCCGCAAAATTTCAACACCTGCCCAGCTTGTTCCTCCTGCTCCAGAAACATCTATGCCTTTCACTCCTGCTTCTAACAATTTTTCTGCCGCTTCTTCCGATATTCCTGAGCCGACTTCTTTAACAATAACAGGCACCTTTAAATTATTAACCAAAGTTATAACTTTATCTAAAAAGCCGGAAAAATTAATTTCTCCCTCCTTTTGTAGCAATTCTTGTAACGGATTAACATGAATAACAAGAGCGTCACCCATAATCATCTCCAAAAGTTTATTAATCGGATCGATAGAGTTAAATTGAGTGACTTGTGCCGCACCGATATTCCCCAATATCGGTACACTCGGAGCATTTTTTCTCACGATCTTAAAAGAGTTAACAAATTCGTTATTCTCAAGTGCCTGCCTTTGGCTGCCAACACCGATTGGTATTTTTAACTCTTCTGCAACAAGAGCAAGTTGTGCATTAATATTTTCCGCTTCAGTAGTTCCTCCTGTCATGCACGAAATAAGAAACGGATATTTTATTTTTTTACCAACAAATTCACCGGTAAAATCAATTTTAGCAATATCAACTTCAGTAATTGCATAATGCTTAAACTCATAATTTTCAAATCCTGTAGACTTTCTCTTAAATGATACATCGTCTGTGAGACACAACTCAAGATGCTCTTTTTTCCGTTGTGATGTTTTACTCTTATCCGGATTCATAAGTGCTTGTAAAGAATGAGATTAAATGAGAAGAAAGATATTAAAAATCGTATTAAAATACTTTTTGTTCTAACCCTTTGATGATTAAAAATGCAACATAGAATGGATGATCTGTAATAATGCAAGGAATATTAAGAGAAAAAATTAAAAAAGTAAATATGAGGAAGCGTAAAATTTATCTGCAATTATACTTTGCCTTAATTGAAATTGGCGAATAATTAAAATTTTACAAAATGATGACAAAATGATGACATTTGGGTTCGCTCGGCTATGTATCATTCCAACAGAAATTAAAATTAGTAAGGAATGAGAAAATGCAAAATCAATATTCGGTTCATACATACAAGTTACTTTCACCATCTTTTATAAAAGCTTATTTCATAACAATGAGACCTTATTTGTTATTTATTTCTGGAATTACCGGCATTGCAGGTCTTTCATTTGTAAGCAACCTCAACTTAGTAGATGGTATAATTATATTTTCAGCTTCATTTTTATCGTACGGATTTGGTCAGGCACTAACAGATTGTTTCCAAATAGATACCGACTCAATTTCATCACCTTACCGACCTCTAACTCAAGGGATTGTGAGCCGCATAGAATTTCTTATTATCAGTGCTATAGGGTTAACATATTGTATAACTGTCTTCAGCATTTTTTATCCACCATCTCTGATACTTGGTATAACTGCAGGTGTTGGATTGGCAACCTATACAATTTTTAAAAAGAAATGGTGGGCAGGTCCACTCTACAACTCCTGGATTGTTGCCTTACTTTTTCTTATGGCATATTTGAGTGGTGTTAAGGGGATGACAATAGATTTCTCCTCGAAATTTATATTTACAATCGCTGCTGTTTTTTTTGCATACTCAAATTTTGTTCTTGTGGGTTATTTTAAAGATATAGAAGCAGACAGAGCAACCGGATATAATACGCTTCCGGTTGTATATGGTAAAAAGTGGGCTTCATTCGTGAGTGATATATTTGGAATTTCCGCAGTGGTCTTCACGGTATTAGCTATATTCGATTCTTACAACAATTTTCTCAGTTTACTACCACTGATACCATCATTATTTTTTCTTTTATTCGGAGCATTTAAAGTTCTGTCAATTCAACTGCTTTTGCGTGATATAAAGAAAGATTCTGAAGCTCATATTGCTGTAATACCATCGGTGAAAAGTTATGTATTACTACTTTCTGCAATCATAGCTTCTCAAAAGCCGGAATGGATACTTCACTTATTCATTTTTTACTTTTGCTTTTCGATTGTTTTAAAATTCAGACCATCTAAGAATCAAATATAGGCTAGAGATGTTTTTACTATTGAATACTCGTGCTTTTGGGGGGAACGCATTAAAGAAATGGGATAGAATTAAAAATTCACTTCCTTTAGTTGAATTCGAAGCAGGTCATAAGGTGGATAATAATTCAAATGCGAATTTGGATATTTCAAATGCAATATTAAAGGGAGAAAGAAAATTTATTGCGGCTGGGGGTGATGGAACCATTAACTACTTATTGAATGAAATCTTATCGAATCCATCAAAAACAATAATTGATGAAATCCAAATCGGAGCAATTGGTCTTGGCTCAAGCAACGACTTCCATAAACCGATGAATTCAAATCGCCTTATCAATGGCATTCCATGTAAAGTTGATTTTACTACTACCACAAAAAGAGATATTGGATGTATAACTTATGTTCACAATGCGAGAAGAATCAAGAAGTACTTCCTGATAAATGCTAGCATAGGAGTAACGGCAGAAGCAAATTATTTTTTTAATCACCCTAATTTTATTCTCAAATTATTTAAAAGAATAAATACCAGTGCAGCAATTATTTATTCAGCTATACATACAATTATGAGATACAAAAATATCGAACTAAAGATGATTGACTCTAATAAAATTGCTAAAATATTTAGAGTTGCAAATCTTGCAATCACTAAAAGTCCATATATCTCTGGTAATCTAAAATTAAATTACACACCCAATTATAACAATGGGTTACTTAATATTCACTTGCTCTGTGATACAACTAAAATTGAACTGATAAAAATATTGCATCAATTGCAGAATAATAAAGCAAATGCCGCTAATGTATTCAACTCCTCACAATCAAGTTCAATATTAATAAAAGCTGAAAAACCATTTAAAGTAGAGTTCGATGGAGAGATAATCAGAACTCATTGTGCACGATTTTCGTTGTTAAAAAAAAGGATCAGAGTATGTATAAACTAAATTCAATAACTGAGAATAAGTTAATTGAAGATATTACTAAAAATTATAATCGCTCTCCGATTCAAATCAACAAACTTCAGGAGAGTGATTCCGAGCTTTTGAATATTAACCTTCTGAAAAATGATCAGTTAGCTGTAACTACAGATTCAATAGTTGAAGAAATTGAAGTAGGCATTTATAAAGATCCTTATTTAATTGGATGGATGACGGTAATGGTTAATATGAGTGATCTTGCTGCAGTTGGTGCAACACCGGTTGGTGTTTTAGTTTCTGAGATTCTTCCGGACTTCCTTGATGATAGTTTCAGAACAAAATTGCACAATGGCATAAGCGATGCCTGCAAGGTATGCAGTACCTATGTAATTGGAGGCGATACAAACTTTGGGAAGCAATTAATAATCTCAGCCACCGCCATTGGCATAACAAAAAATAAAATGTTCAATACACGCACAGGATGCAAACCAGGTGATGTACTTTATACAACAGGAAAGTTAGGTATAGGTAATGCATATGCATTAACACAGTTGGCTGATATGGAAAATAAAATTAATTATAAGCCGATTGCCCGGCTTAAAGTCGGCAAAGCTATTTGCGGAATTGCATCCTGCTGTATTGATACAAGTGATGGGGTGATTGCCGCACTGGATCAACTTATGAGATTAAATAATGTGGGAATAAAAATGGTTCCGGATTGGAATGACAAAATGGATGTTAATTCAAAAACTGTTATGAAAGAATTAAATCTTCCTAATTGGTTTCTGCTAGCCGGTCAGCATGGTGAGTTTGAATTAGTATTTACAGTACCCACCGAAAAAGTATCAATTCTAGAAAAAATATCATTTCAACACTCACTTCATTTTTTACGGATAGGAGAAATTCAAAGTAAAGAAGGATTTTACCTAAATATAAACGATGAACCGGTTAAATTACCTACAGAAAGAATTCGAAATATTGGCAGCCGGAAAAACTTCAACTTAAATTCCTATCTAAAATCTCTTTTAGAGATTGACAGCTCATTATAAAATAGTAAATGACAACATTTTGACAATCTTCTTACATCTCTCTGACACATCTCTGCTAAATCTGATTTAGATTTACTTGTAGAAACAATATTAAATTTATTTAAAACTAAAAGGTGTGATAATGTTAGCAACAAATGATTATAAAGGCGGAGAGAATTTCGATTTGCGGGATATTCTGCTTAAGGGTAGGAAAATGAGTTTTCACAAAAAATTAGACTTCTTTTCAGATTTTATTAAAGGTCTTACAACAAGAAAAGAGATGCAGCATTTGCGTTGTATTACAAGTGCCGCAGATCGGCAGGTTGATGTTATTGATTCCTATTCGGGGCATGTAAAACCAATGTTGATGTTTGGTTCAAATAATTACATGGGTTTAGCAAATCATCCGTATGTAAAAGAATATGTTTCGGGAATAATTAACAAGTTTGGTGTGGGTATTGGCGGACCACCTTTATTAAACGGTTATACAATACTTCACAAAGAATTAGAGGAACGGCTTGCTGCACTTAAAGGATGTGAAGATGCACTAATATTTTCAAGTGGGTACGGAGCAAATGTGGGATTGATAACCGCTCTACTAAATAATAATGATATCGTGATTTATGATAGATACAGTCATGCTTCTTTTTCAGACGGTATAAAAATGTCAGGTGTCCGGGCAGTACATTTCCCGCACAACGATGTTAAAGAATTAGAGAAGTACTTAACTCGTATTAATGTTGACGAAGGAAGAAATGTATTCGTCGGTGTTGAGGGAGTATATTCGATGGACGGAGATATTGCTCCTTTAAACAGAATTGTTCCCATTTGTAAGCTGAACAATGCCATACTAATACTTGATGATGCACATGGCACCGGCGTAATGGGTAAAACCGGGCGAGGAACTGCAGAGCATTTCGGATTGGAAGGAAAGATCGACATATCGATGGGTACGTTTAGTAAAACATTTGCTGCCTCAGGTGGTTTTGTAGCGGCATCAAAACCGGTTATCAACTACCTCAGATTTTTTGCCCGCTCTTATATGTTTTCTGCCTCAGCTCCACCAACTGTAATTGCTTCAGTTCTTGCAGGATTGGATGTACTGGAGAACGAACCTGAATTAATTAACAAGTTAAAACTAAATATAGATTATACTGCGCAACGGCTAACAGAATTGGGCTTCGAAAATAATTCTCTTACGCCAATCTTCCCATTAAAAGTGCCTGAGGGAATGAACATAAGAGAGGCTGCCTTCAAGTTCCATCAAAGGGGGTTATTTCTTAACTCCATTGAATACCCGGCAGTTCCAAAATCACAGCAAAGGTTCAGGATAAGCGTAATGGCAACACATACTAAAGAAGATATCGATAGGATGATGACAGCCATCGAAGAAATTTGGGATGAATATAAACAACTAAATTTTAGTGAGTACACACTCTTAACATCAAATAAAACATTTATGAATTAATCTTTAAAGGAAGAAAACACAAAAATGAAACGAGCATGAAAAAACATTTACACTCATGGAAATGATTATAATGCGAGTTCCATATGACCAAAACAAGGAATTATAAACATATGAAAATGCCAAAATTATTGATCATTGTATTATTTCAGAATCTACTAGACGAGGAACCTTACTATGCAAAAACTCCTGCCCCGCCTTTACCCGGGATATTATTAGCTGGATTAACACCGCCAATTGTGGATGTAGAAGTACTTCATGAAATGGTGAGACCAATTAATTACAACACTGATGCGGATTTTATTGCCATAAGTTTTATGGATTATATTTCACCGCACGCGTACGAAGTTTCAGCTAAGTTTAGAGCAATGGGTAAAACAGTTATTGGCGGAGGTAAATTTGCTTCAACATTCCCGGATGAAGTGCAACCACATTTTGATTCGATTCTGGTTGGTGAAGCACAACATGTTTGGCCCCAGATGGTTAAAGATATGGTAATTGGAAAATTAAAGAAGCGTTATGATTCAGGACTGGCACCATCTCTCGAAAATATTCCTCCACCACGTTATGATCTTGTGGAATCTAAATTTTTTAGTCCGATTGTAACCGAAACTTCAAGAGGGTGTCCTCATCCCTGCACATATTGCCAGTTAAATATAATTCGTTCACCATACCGCACACGCCCAGTAAAGGATGTAATCGCCGATTTAACTAATACTAAGGGTCTTAGGTGGTATAAAAAGAAAATGGCGATGCTCCTGGATAATAATTTGGGTGGTAATCTGAAAAATGCAAAAGAACTTTTAAGAGAAATAGCAAAGCTTAACTTTTGGGGTATAGGGACACAATACAGTATCGAGTGTTTACGTGATAATGAGTTTGTTGAGCTTCTTTCAAAAGCTAATTGTAGAATGTCATTCATTGGAATGGAATCACTAAATGAAGATAGTCTTAAAGATGTTCAAAAAAGACAGAACAAAGTTGAAGAATACAAAGACGTATTCGATAAGCTACATCGCAAGGGTATATTAACCTTTACCGGATTGATGTTTGCATTAGATGAAGACACAAAAGAATATTACGAAACTCTTCCGCAGAAATTGGAAGAAGTTGGTACTTGTGTCATATTACCTTCAATATCAATTCCTATTTACGGTACTCCTTTTTATGATAAAGTTGTTTCGGAAGGTAGATTAATTGATTATGATATATCTCATTATGAAGGCGATCACGTATTGTTCAAACATAACAACCTTTCTGAAGAAGAAATTTATGACATATATAAGCTAGTGAATAAGATCTTTTATTCCTGGAAAAACATATTTAAACGCTGGTTAAAATTTATATCTAAACAATCAGTTCAGGAATCAATCCCTCAGTTCATACTCAAGATAGCTATTACAACCATAATATATTTCAAGCTTTCTATCTTTCAGAGACATCATGCACAGAAGAGGGTATTTAATTCTTCATCAAATATTAAAAAAACATGTGATTCTTTTGTGGGAAAGATTAGGATAATAAAAAAGGCAAGCTAACCTGTCTATTTATTCTTCCCCTTTAATAAATTTGTAGCCTGCACCATGAACTGTTAGTAAGTGTACTGGATGAGCAGGATCATCTTCAATTTTTTTTCTTAGTGATAAGATAAAATTATCAACTGTTCTGGTCGAAGGATAGTTTTGGTAACCCCAAACTTCATCTAATAAAGTGTCCCTATCAATTACTACATTTTCCTGCTGGCAAAGATATTTGAGTAGTTTAAATTCCATATTAGTAAGTTCTATTGGTTTTTTATTCTTAGTTGCTTCCTGTGCCTTAAAATTAATATACACATCACCAAAAGAATATTCTTCAATATCTGAAACTATTTCAGATTTTCTTCTTAAAATCGCTTTTATTTTTGCTAACAACACTCTTAAGCTGAATGGCTTTGTCATATAATCATCAGCTCCTAATTCAAGACCTAACACTTGATCAAGTTCTTCTTTCAAAACTGTTAACATTATTATAGGCGTATTCACTCCATCTTTTCTTAAATCCCTACAAACATCAATTCCATTTTTACCCGGTAGCTTTAAATCCAAAATGATTAGATCATATTTTTCATTCTTAGCCAGATGATACCCTTTTTCCCCATTATCAACATCCATAGTCTGATAGTTTTCATCATTTAGTGCATCGACAAGACCTTTTGAGGTTGCAGGATCATCCTCGATAATTAATATCTTCTTCATTTCATCCCTCAATATTTTTGGATCACTTATAAGTTTCTCTAGATATTTTGGTTTACTTAATTCATATGCCAAGGGGGTACTCCACTCATGATATCGCATTTCATGTATCTGAGTCCGATAAAAATGTGCTGCAATATCTGGGAAATCTTTCATAAATCTTCTCATGGCAATTTCCACCCCATTTTGTACCAGTTCTAGATCCTCAATACTCTCAGCTAAGCTAAGCATCATAAGTGGATCCTTTTCGGAGAGCGTCGGATCGCTTAACAATCCCCGAAAAAACTCGTCCTGTTCTTTGATTTTATAATATAAAATATCATCTTCTGCACGACGCCCAAATAAACGACACGTTCTATAATCATATTCGCTTAGATTTGCGTTTAGTTCGTCACTATGCCGAATGAATTTAAAATCATCACTCATATACTGTAATTCGGGGCCATCAAATACTCCAGTTAATTTACCTTCTATTCTAATGATTGGAAGAACTGGACATGGATAGTTTGCTCCCCTAGTATGATGTCCAAATAATTGGAATCCGGAATATTCCGCTAAGTTGGGATCATTATTACCAACTCCGCTTTTAATTGAAGATGGATTGTTTTGTCCTGTCATTTTTTTGCCTTTGAGCATTATAATTATTCTCTAAATTCTATCATTTTATTGTCTTAAAATGTCCTAATTCTGTATTTTTCTCAATGTTATACCAATCAAAAATAGTTCCGTTCATGGCAATATATACTCCTGATGGTAGGGATGAAACTGCACCCAATGCAAAACCAAAATTAAATTCCGCATCTGTGTCCTTGATTGAATAAGGAATCATTGCTCCAAATAACACAACAGTTTTGTCTTCTAATGATTGATCATTTTCACCTAGTTTTCTTGCAGTTTCTACCATTGTGCCAGTTCCATGACTTACTAATATTTTCTTTTCTGGACAGCTTTGACACTTTTCTAAAATATATTGCCTATCAGAATCAGTCATGTAAAGACTGTCTTTAAACATAAGAGTTTCTAGCTCTACATTATTCCTATTTCTTCCTATTCTAAGAATTTCTGGAATATGCGTTTCTTGAAAGTCAAGTTTTTCTGTTATAGGATCATAAACCTTATCAAAAGTACCACCTGTGACATATATTTGTACAGACATTTTAATTACATTGTGGTAGTGAAATATATAGTTGGTTATCAACCAATATTTAAAAATATATCTCCAAAAATATGGAAAATCTTGCAAGAAATAGGAAGATTTATATAAAAAATGGTATATTCATTCCATTATGGACAAGAAAGATTTAGAAATTAAAGTTCAAAAAACAAAATATTTAAATAATAGTACGTATTTACGTACTAAATATGAAAAGCAAAGAAGATAATGTATTGGAAATGTTTTACAACAAGCCCAAGTATTGGCATTTTGATGAATTAAAAAAGAAATCTGATTTAAGTAGAGATAGGTTAAGTTATTGGCTGAAAATATTTGTAAAACAGGGCTTAATTAAGAGGATAAATCCTAAAGGAAAAATGCCTTTCTATGTTGGAAATTACAAGAATCCTGAATTTCAGCATAGAAAAAGGTTATTTGCAATAAAGATGTTGTCAGAAAGTGGATTACTTAATCATCTTTCTGCTTTAAAAGGAGCAAAAGTAGTTATTATTTTCGGTAGCTTCTCTAGGTGGGATTGGTATGATCACAGCGATATTGATGTATTTATTTATGGAGATGACTCAAAATTTGAGGATCATAAATTTGGATTTAAATTGCATAGAGAAATTCAGGTGCATAATGCAAAAGACAAAAAAGGTTTAAAGCGTATAGATAAAATGTTGCCTTATATTATTCAGGGAGACTTTATTAAAGGCTCTATAGAGGATTTAGGAGTTGAAGTAAATGCTTAAATCCGATACTGTAAAAGAAGCTGATAAATCTTGCAAAGAAAAAGGTTATTACAGGACAATTGCTTTTGTTAACAAGCGACGGATTAAGTCTTTAATGGAAAATGCTGAAATAAATCTTAATACTGCAGAGCTTATTAAAAAATCAATTAATGAACAAGATGCAAGATGGATGAATGTATATATTGAACACTATGATGCGTTAAGAATCTATGTGGAAGCGTACTTGTTTTTTGATAAAATAATAATTTCCAACCATCTCTGTCTTTTTACATATCTCTGTGTCAAGTATCCTGATTTTGAATTTGACTGGAATTTTTGTGAAAATATCAGGAAAAAACGTAATGGTGCAAATTATTATGGTGAGAAAATTACTTATGAAAATTGGAAAGAAGATGAAGCACGATTTAACCTTTACATTTCTATTTTGAAAAAAGAAATTAATGGGAAGAGAATTGTTTTATACGGATATAATCAGTTTGGTGGTGATAGAAATAAAACTGCAGCATTGCTACAAGGAAATATCGCCCAAGGGCAACTCGATATAGTTTTTGCGCATTGGGGAGAAGAATATCAAAAAACGCCTAATGATT
>JADFPP010000058.1 GCA_022562275.1 Bacteroidota bacterium | reverse complement strand
TATGCTTTCGGAGAAATGAATATTATTATCGTCAGTCCAACTACCCTTTTGGCTACATTGAGAACAATCGAAAATATTTGGAAGCAGGAGCACCAAAGCAGAAATGTAATTGAAATAGCAAAACAATCTGGTGCACTGTACGATAAGTTTGTCGGCTTTGTTGATGACTTAATTGATATTGGCAACAGGATGGATCAGGCGAAGAACAGTTATGAAGGAGCAATGAAAAAACTTTCGGAAGGTACCGGGAATCTTGTAAACAGAGCAGAAAGAATAAAAAAACTTGGGGCTAAAACTTCTAAATCACTTCCTCCCAAAATTTTAGAACGTGCAGAGGACGAAGTTGGGGGCAACTAAAATATTATTTGTTAAATAAATCTCTGGAGGAGATATGAACAGATTAATTATTCCCTCACTTATTGCTGCTGTTGTTGTTTTTATATGGATGTTCATTTCGTGGGCTGTTATCGGCTGGCATAATATTGATATTAAAAACCTGCCAAACGGTGATGCCCTAATTGAGCAAATGAAAGAATCGATAAATGAACCTGGCATTTATATTTATCCCGGTCATCCTGAAGGTGGTGATGATGCTGATATGGAAGAATGGACGAACAAATATAAAGCTGGTCCACTTGTAAACTTTATGGTTTACAATCCCGCCGGAGCCGAGCCGATGAACCCAATGCAGTTTATTAAAAGTTTTATAATCATTTTTATCGCTGCATTTCTTGCTGGTGTATTATTGATGATGACACTTGCCCAAAATCCATCGTTTTGGAGAAGAGTAACTTTTGTAACTCTGCTTGGATTGTTTGCAGGTTTTATTGGTCCTTTTATTGAATGGAATTGGTGGAGTTTTCCTCTTGGTTATACGATTGTTGGTGTAATCGATTACTGTGTAACATGGTTTTTAGCCGGATTAGTTTTAGCATGGAGAATAAAACCGGATACAATTACTCAAGTAACTTAATAAATAATATAAAATTCGATTCAAAATTGTCGAGGTGTCTCAAAAGTAAGACCTATTTGTCATTTCCGCGAAAACCTGGCTACCGAACAGGCATGTGGAAATCTAAATACTTGAAAATATAAGAGACTCTCACTTTTCCCGAATTGAAAGAGTTGGGAAGATTGATCTCCCATTATCTTAATTGGACGGCTGCTGGAGAATAAAGGGAATGGAAGATATTATTCCGATGATGTTTTCGATTAAGGCAAAAATGTAGGGGCTTGTTTTATCAAGCCCATTAATAAAATCACTTCCCCATCTTCAAAATCTCATCCCACTCTTTTTTATTTACCGGGAATACAGATAACCGGTTACCTCTTTGAATTAATCTAAAGTCCTTTAGTTTTGGATTTTCTTTTATCTCTTTTAAAGTAACGGGATTTATAAATTTCTTTTTCAACTTAATATCAACCATAAACCATCTCGGATCTTCTTGCTTTGCTGTCTTATCAAAATGTTTATCAGCAGGATCAAATTGTGTGTGATCGGGGTATGCCGCCTTTACAATATCGCAGTAGCCAACAACCGCAAGCGGGTCTGCATTGCTGTGATAAAATAAAACACCATCGCCTTTCTGCATTGAATCCCGGATAAAGTTTCGTGCCTGGTAGTTTCTTACACCATCCCAGTAAGTTTTTTCCCCGGGGCTGTTCTGCAAATCATCAATTGAAAAAGCATTCGGTTCTGATTTGAAAAGCCAATATTTCTTTGCCAACTTAATTCCTCAATTATTTAATCACTTTCCGAAACATATTAACTAAATTGCAATTATTCATCATAACCGTTTTTATAAATTGCTATTGCTATGCCGACTGAATATATTGATACAGTTTATGAAGACAATTATTAAAATATTACTCTCTTTCTCCTTTATGGCGATTTCTTTTCCACAAGAGAACACGGGATTTAATATTGCTCGTCTAAAATATAACGGCGGAGGAGATTGGTATAACGATCCATCTGCCGAAGTAAATCTCCTTAATTTTATTAAGCAGAATACTAATATAAAAGTGGATGCAAGATATCAGTTTGTAGATATATCATCAGAAGAGATATTTTCACACCCTTTTATTTTTATGACCGGACACGGAAATGTGGTTTTTTCAGGTGATGAAGTTGAACGATTACGTTTATATTTAGAGAATGGCGGCTTTCTTTATATTGACGACGACTATGGTTTGGATAAAGCTATCAGGCGGGAAATGAGAAAGGTTTTTCCAGTTAGAGATTTTGTAGAGCTTCCTTTTAGTTACGGTTTGTACAATATTCTTTTCAATTTTGAAAACGGTCCGCCTAAAACACATAAACACGACAGTAAACCGCCCCAGGGATTTGGTATTTTTGTAAACAATCGTCTATCGGTTTATTATACTTACGAATCCAACCCCAGTGACGGATGGGCTGATGAAAGAGTGCACAATGATCCGCCTGCAAAAAGAGAAGAGGCGTTAGAATTTGGAACAAACATTGTAGTATGGGCGTTATCACAGTAATGAGTAAGAATTCTACATATTACCTTGAAATTATTGGGAAGTTAGAAAAACTTTGCCGGAAAAAATATCTTAGCCATCTGTTTACCGGTGTTCAGTTGGTGTTGTTTGCAATTCTATTAATTCTCACTATTTTTTCATTTGTTGAGATTGTAGCGCACCTCAATTCTTCCCTAAGAACATTTCTGTTCTTTTTTGCATTGTTTGCTATCAGTGGTGCATTTTTATATTTGGTTTTAATTCCGCTTCTTCAATTCTTCAAATTATTCAGGCAAGAATCTTATTATCAGGTTGCTAATGATGTTGGTGCGCATTTCCCTAAAATAAAAGACGACTTGCTCAATTCAATGCAACTGGTTTCATCAGAAGATGATGAAAAATTATATTCGACAGGGTTAATAAGTGCGGCTTTTCAAAAAGTTTATGAACGGACGAAAAATTTGCAATTCGAAACAATCATCAATTTTAAAAAGGCAAAAACTATTTTTATTTATTTAAATGGTGCAATAATATTGTTCATAGCAATGATTTTATTTATACCGGGGTTACAAGCCGCATCTTATCGCTTAGTTAATTATAGCAAAGAATTTGTTCCGCCTGTAAAATTCGAATTTGATATTTCCCCGGGTAATTTAGAAATAACAAAAGGTGAAGATGTTTTAATTAAGGTTACTGTAGTTGGAGATATTCCAAATGAAATTTACATCGCAGCCAAAAACGAAGATGAAGCAGAATTTACCAAGAATCGCTTAATATCAGATTCAACCGGTAGTTTTAATATTAATTTTCCTTCAGTCAGAACTTCGTTTAAATACTTTGCAACTGCCGAAAATATTTACAGTGATGAATTTGAAATAAAAATTATTGATAGACCAATAGTAAAAACATTGCAGCTGGAAATATCGCCACCCGCATATTCCAGGCAAAATAAAATTGTACAAAAGGATAATGGTAATGTTACATCGTTGGTCGGTACCAGGGTAAAAGTAGAGTTATCTTCCACTAAAAATTTAATTAGAGCATTTCTTCAATTTGCCGACTTAACCGAAACTGAATTGGATGTGAGAATGAATAAAGTTTCCGGCAAGTTCACGGTAAGAAAAGACAATAATTATGTGGTAAAATTATTCGATGAAAGCGGCAACGAAAATTTAACACCTATCAAGTATCAAATAAGAGCTTTACGAGATGCATATCCCACAATAGAAATGATTGCCCCTAATATGAATATACCTCTTTCAAATGATAATCGAATTAATTTAATTGTTAACATTGCAGATGATTATGGTTTTTCTGATCTGGTACTTAATTATAGATTGTCTGCTTCAAGATATGAGCCTGCGCAGAAAAATTTTCGCAAATTGAATATTCCTCTTCTATCCGATAATAAGCAGACGACAGTTGATTATATATGGAATTTAACTTCTCTTACTTTGGGTGTTGATGATGTTATAAGCTATTACCTGGAAGTTTTTGATAATGATAACATTAGCGGACCAAAGTCTGTAAAGACATCTGTTTTTACTGTTCGGATACCTTCGTTGGATGAAATTCTGGCTGAAGCAAATCAGGTTCAATCACAATCAGAATCGGGATTAGAACAAATATTAAAAGAAGCAGAAGATCTCCAAAAAACATTGCGAGATATAAACCAGGAGCTTAAAAAAGATGAGAAGGAACTTTCATGGGAAGAAAAAGAGAAAATTGAAAATGCTCTCGAGAAGTTTGAAGAACTTCAAAAAAATATTGAGGAAATGAAAGACCAATTACAGGAAATGCAAAATCATCTTCAGCGGAATGATCTCTTATCGAAAGAAACGTTAGAAAAATATAATGAGTTGCAAAAACTGATGGATGAAATGACAAGTGAAGAATTAAAAAAAGCAATGAAAGAGTTTCAGAATAAACTCCAGCAGCTTAACAGGAGCATGACACAAGAGCAGCTTGAAAACTTTAAGCTGGATGAAGAATTATTTAAAAAAAGTATTGAGCGTACACTCAATCTGTTAAAACGCATTCAAATTGATCAGAAGATTGATGAACTTATTAAAAGAACTGAAGATCTTACAAACAAGCAAAATGAATTAAAGGAACAAACACAGGGAAGTGATGCTTCAGAGCAAAGGAAAAAAGATGAGTTAAATCTAAAGCAGAAAGATATTTCAAAAAAATTGGATAAGCTTAGCAAGGAGATGAACAATCTTGAAAAAAAGATGAGTGAGTTTGATGATATGCCGCAGGAAGAGCTGGGAAAGATGATGGCAGAACAAGAAGAGCAGCAAAATAAAGAATTATCGGATAAAACATCCGAAGATATTCAAGAGAACAATATGAAGCAGGCATTACAACAGCAGCAGCAAATTGCAAATAATATGGATCAGCTTAATCAGCAATTACAGAACATGAAAAATTCTATGATGATGCAGAATCTGATGCAGACATTCACAGATTTGATGAAGATACTTGATAATATGCTGGAGCTTTCGAAGAAGCAGGAAGAACTAAAAAATGATACTGAAAATGCGGAACAAAATTCTTCATCATTTAATAAGAATGCAGAAAAGCAGGATAAATTAAAAAGAAATCTTTCAAATATTATGAGTCAAATGGCCGATCTTTCACAAAAAACTTTTGCAATTACCCCGGGAATGGGTAAGGCTCTGGGCGATGCAAATAAACAAATGCAGCAATCTATAAAATCTCTGCTGAACCGTAACGGATCATATTCCGCTATTACACAGTCCCAGGCAATGATGCACTTAAATGAAGCGGCATCTATGATGAAAAGTTCAATGGAAGCTATGATGCAGGGTGGTGGAGGACAGGGCGGAATGATGTCTTTGATGCAGCAGTTACAACAACTCTCTTCGCAGCAGATGGATCTGAATAGTCTTACTCAAAAACTTCAGCAAATGATGCAAGGTCAGTTATCGCCTCAACAGCAGGGTGAAATGAATAGATTAGCTCAGCAGCAGGAGCTAATAAGGAAATCTCTTAATCAATTAAATAAGGAGGCAAAAATCTCCGGGGAGTCTAATAAAATTCCGGCTGATCTTGATAACATATTAAACGAAATGCGGGAAGTTTTAACTAATATGAATTCAAATAAACTTGATGATGCACTTATCCAAAAACAGAAAAATATTTTATCAAAATTATTAGATGCACAACGATCAATAAATGAAAGAGATTTTGAAAAAGAAAGAAGATCAAGTTCAGGGAAGAATATTGTTCGAAAATCACCTTCAGAATTAAACTTAAATTCCGAAGAAGGCAAAGATAAGTTACGGGACGAGTTGAATAAAGCTGTTCGAGAAGGTTATGTGAAGGATTTTGAGGAATTGATATTGAAATATTACGAAGCTATTCAGCAAGTGGATGCTGAAAAGAAATAAAATCCCACCCAAAATTTTCCATAAATACATTATCTATAATACTTTATGAAAAATAAGAATTTAGTTTTTTAATTATTTCCTTTTATTTTTACAATAAAAAATTATTTCATGGTTGAGTTGATAGATAATACATTTCATGTTCTTACAAAAGTAGCAAAGAGTAAAACAGGAATGTTACTTAGGATCAATAACTCTGATGCATTAATTCTCTCTTTTATTGGTGATGATCCGGAGAAATATGATGAGTTTAAAAGATCATTATTAAACCTTCATAAAATTTCAGCCATAGACGATCACTCAGTCGAAAGTCTGCCTGCTTATAAATCAGTTAAGAGTAATCTTGGCATTCAATCTTGTTTTATCCAAAGTGTATTTTCGCTGGGTGAGCAAAACGAAGTTGTTTATTTAATCCTGTTTTGCAATGAAGTCAACAAGCCAAAATTTATAAATGATGATGCATTTATGTCAATACTTAGCTTCTTAAGTACACAGATCAAAGAATTATATCAGGCTAATTTCAACAAAAATAATATCCTCCAGGAATCGGATACCAAAATTGATAAAGACTTTTTCACAAATAACCGGGAAGAAAATTTTAACAAACTGCTTTCAATTTCTGATGATCTTATTTTTATTTTAGATAAGGATGGATGTTTTATAGAAATAAATGAATCAGGGGCAATGCTTTTAGATTATAAAGAAGGGGAAATATTAGGTAAGCATTTTCTGGAATTTATCCCCCCTGAAAATAGTGTGGAAGTAGCTACGGCAATTGATATGATGTTAAATTCCAAAAAAGTTGCAAGCTTTAAAACTGATCTTAAAAGCAAACTAGACAGGCAAATATCTTTTGTAATAACAGGCAGGACAATACTGAAGGATGATGTGGTAATCGGATTATTTGGTATTGGCAAAGATGAAACAAAAATTAATAAATTACGGGATGAGCTAAAGAAATTAAAACCAAAATTAATTGAAGCACAGAGACTAATATCTGTTGAAAGAGCCCGCGTGTGGCAGAAATATTCTTTAATTGAGGAACTTGAAAGACTAAAAAGTGAATTTGTTTCCAACATATCTCATGAGTTTAGAACACCACTTGCATCAATAGTAGGGTTTTCTGAAACAATAGTATCAGATCCAAACCTACCTGATGAGATGAAAGCAGAGTTTAACCGGGTGATTTTTAACGAAGGTAAGCGGTTGGCTAAAATGATAAATGATATTCTGGATGTTTCAAGTATCGAAGGGGGAAAGATCACTTTAAATAAATCGAACTTTGATATTGTTCAGATGTTAGAAGAAATTGTTGATAATAACAGAGAAAGTGCTAAAAAGAAAAAAATATCATTTGAATTTGACCGTACTAAACAAGAAGTTATTATTGAAGCTGACAGAGAAAAATTAGCCAGAACATTCGATGCATTGATAAATAATGCTATAAAGTTCACAAATGAAGATGGAAGGGTTAAAGTTACGTTTAATAATCTTTTTAAAGATATTGAGGTCGTAATTAGCGATACTGGTATTGGAATACCGGAGAAAGATTTACCTTATATGTTTCAAAAATTCTATCGGGTCAGCCGTCCGGGTACAGAAATTCCTGGCACGGGAGTTGGCTTGGTTTTTGTGAAACAAATAATCGATTTACATAAAGGACTGATTTCCATTCAAAGTGAATTAGGTAATGGTACATCCTTTATTGTAAAACTTCTAAAGAATATTAGAGTAACTAGTTGAGGTTATAATTTGAGCAAACTGATATTTATTGTTGATGACGAGCAAGCAATATCAAAACTATTATCCTTCTGGGTGAAGGACAAGTGGGGTTATGATGTAGAAGTGTTTGCGAACAGCGAAGCAATGTTGAAAAATATGAGTGCTAAGCCTGATATTATTTTGCTTGATATTATGCTGCCCGGATTAGATGGCATTGAAACACTGCAAAGAATTAAGCAAATAGATGAAAATCTACCGGTAATTATGTTATCTGCCCAGGGTAGTATTGAAGTGGCAGTTGATTCTTTACGTGATGGTGCGTATGATTATTTCCCAAAACCAATAGACCAGCAAAGGCTTGAACTTGCGGTTAAAAACGCAATAAAGAGTCATGATTTAACACGTGAAATTCAGAGACTGAAAGAAACTGTACAACGTGAGTATTCATTCGAGAATATTATCACAGCAGATCGTAAAATGCAGGATGTATTCAAGTTAGTTACAAAGGTGATGAATAATACTATAACTGTTTTAATTTACGGTGAGAGCGGAACAGGTAAGGAATTGATTGCTAAAGCTATACATTATAACGGTGACAGAAAGGACAAACCATTTGTTATTGTTAATTGTGCATCGATCCCTCGCGAGCTTTTAGAAAGTGAATTGTTTGGTCATGAAAGGGGATCTTTCACTGGAGCTCATCAACAAAAAAAGGGAAAATTTGAAATTGCAAATGGCGGGACAATATTTCTTGATGAGGTGGGCGAACTTGAAATGCTTTTGCAGGCAAAACTTCTTCGCGTTATTCAGGAAAAGGAATTTGAGAGAGTTGGGGGAACTGAGCTAATAAAAACCGATGTAAGAATTATATCTGCAACCAACCGGGATTTAAAAATAGCGGTTGAAGAAAAAGCGTTCAGAGAAGATCTGTATTACCGTTTAAACTCATTTCCAATATATGTTCCTCCCCTAAGACAAAGAAAAGGGGATGTTTTAGTATTAGCAGAGTATTTTATAAACGAATTTAACAAGAAATTAGGAAAAGAAATAAAAGGTTTTACAAAAAGAGCACTAAAATTAATTTATGAATATGATTGGCCTGGCAATATCCGTGAGATGGAAAACACAATAGAGAGATGCCTTATAATTACGGAAAATGATGTGGTTGATGTAGAAGATTTACCATCTCATTTGAGAACTGCAGAAAACATGGCTAGTGTTGATTATGCCGGTCCGCTTTTTTCCAACGAAACTATAGTGCCATTTGAAAAACTGAAAGAGGAAGCAATAAGACATGCACTAAAAGTAACCAAAGGAAATATAGTTGAAGCTGCAAAACGCCTTCATCTTGGAAGGGCAACAATATATAGATTAATGGAAAAATACAGTATTGAAAATAGAGCTTATAGTGAATAATAAAAATATTTTGGAGGTAACCTAAATGTATTTTATAAAAGAAGACCATGATGATGTGGTTGTAGAAATTGTGGATCTAAGCAGGGCTACGGTAAATGAAGCCAAAGAATTTGTACGAACGTTAGAAAAAGATCTTGATAGTGGTTATAAAAAAATTGTTGCTGATCTTTCTGCCTGTGAATTTATTGATTCAACCTTCCTTGGTACTTTGGTTATATCTCTAAAGAAAGTAACGAGTGTAGGTGGTGATTTGAGACTTGTCGGCTTTCAGCCAGCAGTACATACAATGTTCGATTTAACAAGAATGTACCGCGTTTTCGACACATTTGATAATAAAGAAGATGCGATTAATAGTTTTAAATAAATGGTTTATTTTTAATCGTATTATTTCGGAAGCAGTTCACTCATTCAAAAATAAATTTAAAAGATTTATCCCACAATATTCTGTTTCTACAATCCTGAAATCCTATCGTTCATAAAGTGAGATCGCAATGGCTGATAAAGAGAATACTGTTCTGATCATTGACGATGATATCACAGTTCGCAAATTATTAAAGTATCATTTAAAAGCTAACAAATTTCAAACATATGAAGCTGAAAGTGCCGAGCAGGGCTTCGATTACTTAAATAATTATAATATTGATTTGGTCTTATGTGATGTAACTTTAGGCGCAATGGACGGTTTTACATTCTGCAAGAAAGTAAGGCAAAATGAAAATCACAGACTTATCCCCTTCATTTTTGTAACAGCTAAAGATACATATGAAGATAAAACACGTGCATTGGAAGTGGGGGGCGATGATATAATTACAAAACCGTTTGATGTTGATGAACTTATTTTGAAAGTGAAAGCGCTTCAAAAAAGATCCGATATATATAAACTTTACGGTGTTAAAAAAAATCTAGCACAATCATTTCAAAAAAACCTTTTTAAAATTTTGTTAGTTGATGATGACCCGGCTATATTGCAACTGTTCAAATATAATCTGGGAAAAGCAGGTTTTGAGTGTAACGTTGCAAATGACGCAAATGAGGCGCTCGAAATATTAAATACATTTTTACCGGACATTATACTCTCGGATATCCAGATGCCGAATATGAATGGTTTTGAATTTAGGAAACGAATTCTTGAACAATCAAAATTAAAATCCATTCCATTCGTTTTCCTTACAGTAAAGAACGGAGAAAAGGATATCCTGGAGGGTTATGAGCACGATATAACAGATTATGTTTACAAAGGTGATGGAGCGAAAGTGGTAGTAGCCAAAGTTAAGGCAATTCTAACCAATCTATCAAAAGAACGCCAAAAAGTTGTTTTAGAACTGCACCAGGCTGCTGATTCATTGCGAATAAAGGTTGTGCCGGAAAGCCAGCCCGATTTTAAGGGGTACGATATTAATCATTGGCATCAACCTTTTGAGGGTGTTCCAGGCGGAGACTTTATCGATTACTTTGTATTAGATGACGAACATCTTGCTATTATACTGGGTGATGTGATGGGTAAGAAATGGGGTGCATGGTATTTTGCTTTTGCCTATGCCGGATATATTAGAAGTGCTTTAAGAGCTGTTCTTAAATCCTCTCAGGAATACTCTCCGAGTGTAATAATTAATGAAGTAAATAAATCTGTTTATGAAGATGCAAAAGTCTCTGAGGTTTTTTCAACTCTATCAGTTGCTATTTTAGATAATAAAAATTTCACTATCAGCTATACAGGGGCAGGTGATCTTCCGTTGTTTTATAAAAACTTTGCAGAAAACTCTGTTAGCAGTATTAACTCTAAAGGAATGCTCTTAGGTTTCTCAGCCGATGGAGATTACGAAGATATTGTGATTGATCTTCATAAAGGCGATGCGGTTATACTAACTACGGATGGAATAATTGAAACCAGAAATAAGGATAATGAACAATTTGGTACTGCACGTTTAGTAGATTCTATTAAATCAGCTTCTCAGGAACTTGGTGAACTTGAATTTATAAAGCAAAATATAGATAATTTTTCAAATGGCAATTATGAGGATGATATTAGTTTAATAACAATTAAGGTAAAGTAACTTTAGCTCTTGTACTTAAATCGTTTTTTGAAAATTTGTTATCTGAAAGAATAAATCTTTCTCGTCCGGTGGTATATTGGCCGATTCTTAATCAAATTTTGATCTTTTGAGAATTATTATTAAATTGGTGCTTGTCAAAGATAACTTGTTATGCAATTGATGGTTACGGATATTTCCTAATCTGAAACCACAACAAGTAATTGCTAAAGCAATATAAACAATAAAAATTTTTATAAAGACGAATTCAGGTAATTTATGAAAGGAGTACTCCTTTTCGGTTCCAGCCATCATTTGGGAAAAAATTCATTCTATACGTTTTTTAAACAATTTATTTTAATACCTGCTAAATCTGGGTTGTATGGATTTGCTGCATTCTTTACTGCTCTGATTTTCGCAAAAGGAATCATCAATATTATGGGTGTCACTGATTATTATATAATCAATTCAGATGATGTACTTTTTTCATCTTTGGGATTTGTTTTAGTATTTCTTGCTAAGATTGTAAAAAATATAATGCGAGGGACAGACAGTTAGAAAAGAAATTTAAATGCTTGCCTGCAACTTCTCCGCTGTATCTGCTATTTTAACTTGTTCAATCAACTCGTCCAAATCACCTTCAATAATATTTGAAAGGTTATATAATGTTAAACCAATTCTGTGATCTGTTACTCTGTTCTGGGGGAAATTATAAGTCCTGATTTTATCACTTCTGTCCCCGCTTCGTACCATTGATTTTCGTTGGGCTGAAATTTCATCCATCTGTTTTTTCATCTCAATATCGTATAATTTAGCTTTTAGAACTTTTAATGCCCTTAGTTTATTTTGCATTTGAGATCTTTCATCCTGGCATTGCACAACAATCTTTGTTGGCAAATGAGTGATTCTAATAGCAGTTTCAAGTTTGTTCACGCTTTGCCCGCCTGCGCCGCTGGAGCGAAAAACATCAATCTTTAAATCGCCCGGATTTATTTCTACCTGGACATCTTCAGCTTCGGGAAGCACGGCAACAGAAGCAGCAGATGTATGCACTCTGCCGCTTGCCTCAGTTGCAGGTACTCTTTGCACTCTGTGCACACCGCTTTCAAATTTCATATCACCATAAATATTGTTTCCGCTTAAAGAAAACACTACCTCTTTAATACCGCCCAGACCCGTTTCATTTAAGTCGATCATCTCCAATTTCCAGCCGCGAATTTCAGCATACCTGGAATACATTCTGAAAAGATCATCTGCAAACAATGCAGCTTCTTTACCACCTGTACCTGCACGTATTTCAACTATAACATCTTTATTATCGTTTGGATCTTTTGGAAGTAAAATAATTTTAATTTGCTTTTCCAGTTTTTCTTTTTTCTCTTCAAGGTCGGTTAATTCTTCTTCAGCAAGTTCAATAAGTTCCTTATCGGTTTCGGCATGAACTAATTCATTATTACCCTCAATGTTTTTTAGAATTACGCTGTAATTTTCGTAAACTTTTACTATTTCTTCAAGTTCACTTCTCTCTTTTCCCAAACTGATCATCTTTTCACGATCGTTTAATATACCGGGGTCCGAAAGTTGCTTATTAATTAGTTCGTATTTCTCTTTTATTTTTTCTAACTTTTCGATCAGATTCATATTTTTCTTTCAATTTTGGTGTGCAAATATAAGGAAGAAGTATTTGAAATTCTAAGTAGCTTTATAATTAAAACTGCTTTTGGAAAGAGAATATGATGAACCGATTAAAAAAAATAATATTCAGAAACAGTTTAAAATTATACATATTTTTTAAGAGTAGTGTTAAGATAATAAGTAATTGATAACAGAATAATTATACTATTTATGCAAAGAACAAAAGCGGTTTTATAAATTAATGAAGAAATTTAATATACCACATTTTTATAGAAGTTCGTTTATTGCTGAAATAAAAAATTCCAGGAAATCTGAAGATCCTAAAAAAAATGATTTCAGTCCCACGTTGTTAGATTTTGGCTCCGTTCGATTTTACCTGGCACGGCATTTTGGTTTTTGTTATGGTGTTGAGAACGCAATTGAGATTGCATATAAAACTGTTGAAGAACATCCTGATAAAAGAATATTCTTATTAAGCGAGATGATCCATAATCCAGGTGTAAACCAGGATCTTGAAAAACTAGGTGTAAAGTTTTTAATGGATACATCAGGTAACCAGCAAATTAATTGGGATGAATTAAATGCAGATGATATTGTAATAATTCCAGCATTTGGTACAACCTTAGAGATAGAGCAAATTCTTAACGCAAAGGGTATTAATCCGTATCAATATAACACCACCTGTCCGTTTGTTGAAAAAGTATGGAATAGAGCCGCAGAGTTAGGTGAACAAAATGTTACGGTCATCATTCATGGCAAACATTTTCATGAAGAAACGAGAGCAACTTTTTCACATAGTGTTCGGGATTCTCATTCTGTTATTGTTCTTAATTTAGAAGAGGCTGAATACTTATCATCCGTGATCCTTGGTGAGAAGAGTGCAGATGATTTTTATAAATATTTTGAAAAAAAGTATTCAGCGAATTTTAATGTTGAAGATGATCTTCGACGAATAGGTGTTGTAAATCAAACAACAATGCTTGCATCAGAAACCCAGCAGATTGCTGATCTTCTAAAAGATACAATGATTAAAAAATTTGGCACCGAAAATTTGAATGAGCACTTTGCAGATACCAACGATACTCTATGTTATGCTACAAATGATAACCAGGAAGCTACTTATGGCTTACTGAAAGCCAAAGCTGATCTTGCAATCATTGTCGGTGGATATAATAGCTCAAATACAGGTCATATTGTCGAGTTATGTGAAGAGAAATTACCCTCATATTTTATTTCATCTGAAGAGAAAATTTTATCTAAAGATATGATCATACACTACGATCTTAAATTGAAAAAAGAAATAGAATCAAGAAATTTCTTGCGCGATAATATTCCGTTAAACATACTTTTAACAAGCGGGGCTTCCTGTCCCGATGCATTGGTGGAATCTGTTCTCAAAAAGATTTTGTCTTTCTATAAAGATGTGAGGGATATAGATGAAGTCGTTAAGGAAGCTGCTTCTTAGCTTAGTTAGTTACTCAACTTGACCGCTTGTTATTAAAAACTGTTACGCCTGAGGCGCACAGGTAAAACAGTTGAAAAACTAAGAATGGCTTATAGTAACCCACGACTTAAGAGACTGTGTTAAAATTATATGTCAAATAGAAGAACTCATCCCCTCCGAAGGAGTCCTTCGGACAACCCCTTCTCTTAAAAAGAGAAGGGGCTAAAACAAGTAGCTTTCGCAGCTTTTCAAAAGTCCCTCCTCGTCTTGGCAGATCCGTAGACTTCGTCTCCGAGACGAGCGAAGTCTGACAGATCTTACCAAGAGAGGGATTTTCCCGAAGGGATGCCTTCGGCAAGGGTGAGTTTGCTGTTTTTCACACAAGCTCTTAAGTCGTGGGTTAGCAAATAAATATCCTTTAATATCAACCGTTTCAATGGTTTTTTAATAACAAAAAAATTTACCGGTCAACCTGAGTTAGTTAATAATAGCTTTCTGATTTCTAGAATTAGCCTCATCTAATTCTTTTAAAAGTTTTTTCATCAGCAGTTCAACTGATATAATTTCTTTAATTAACCCTGAACTCTGTCCTGCTTCAAATTCTCCCTCTTCTTCGTTACCTTCAAATATTCCTCGCATTTCTCTTTTATTGCCAAGCAATTCTTTTAACTGATCTCTGTTCCAGCCCTTTGTTTCAGCTTCCACTGCTTTAACAGCAAAATCGTTTTTAAGCATTCTTACTAATCCAATTTTTTTAAAAGCAAGCACCGTATCACTATCAGATGCTTTAACAATTTTTAATTTATAATTTGGATGTGCAGATGACTCAATAGTTGCTGCAAACCTGGTTCCTAATTGTGCACCTTCAGCGCCCAGAGAAAGTGCCGCTAATATCCCTCTTCCATCAGCTATACCACCCGCAGCAATAACCGGTATTTTTAGTGCATCAACAAGCTGTGGAATTAATGCCATCGTTGTGATTTCATCAGCTCCGTTATGTCCCCCGGCTTCCACACCTTCTCCAACTACTGCATCGTAACCAACTTTCTCAGCCTTCAATCCAAATTTAACCGAGGGTACCACGTGCACTACAGTCATATTATTTTTTTTTAATTTCTCAATAAATGTTTTAGGGTTACCAGCGGAAGTAAACACAATTTTTACTCCCTCCTCAATAGTTACATTTATCAATTCTTCTGCATCATCTCTTAATAAAGGAATGTTTACACCAAATGGTTTATCTGTTGCCGAGAAACAATTATTAATATGGTAACGTAACAGGTCAGCTTTCATTGAACCTGAACCAATCAATCCTAATCCTCCGTAATTTGAAACGGCGGAAGCCAGCTTCCATCCTGAAACCCATACCATACCTGCTTGAATAATCGGATATTCTATATTGAACAATTCTGTTATACTAGTTTTAAAAGTGGTCATGGCAGTTTTATCTGTTTTCTTGTTAGAGTTTACTGTTCAGCCGCAGTTTTCCTATACTTATTATTTGTTAATAAAAATGAGATTAGGTAATTTTACATTCTTTTACAATAAATGTTTTTTTCATATCTAATTTAATATTATAATTGGAAATTTTAGGAAGGTAAGAATATTATGGCTTTCGTTTTTACATCTGAATCAGTTTCTGAAGGGCATCCTGATAAAATATGTGATGCGATATCTGATGGAATTTTAGATGCAATTTATACTAAAGACCCTGATGCAAGAGTAGCTTGTGAAACTTTTGTTACTACCGGTTTAGTATTAGTTGGTGGTGAAATTTCAACAGACACTTACATAGAAGTACCGGATGTTGTTAGATCAACAATTAAAAAAATTGGCTACACAAGTGCAGAATATAGATTCGATGCTGAATCCTGTTCAGTATTAAATGCTATACATTCTCAATCACCCGATATAGCGATGGGTGTTGATACAGGCGGAGCAGGCGACCAGGGTATTATGTTCGGTTATGCTTGTGATCAGACGCCCGAATTGATGCCAATGCCAATAATGTATGCTCATAAGCTGGTAAAAAGATTAGCCGATATAAGAAAAGGTGATAACGGGTTTATGCCTTATCTGAGACCCGATGCAAAGTCACAGGTTACTATTGAATATGATGATGATAAAAACCCTGTAAGAATTGATACCGTGGTTATATCAACGCAGCATGATGCAGATGCTACACAGAAAAGAATAAAAGAAGATGTAATTGAAAATGTTATAAACAAGGTTATTCCTGAGGAATTAATTGATGATAAAATAAAATATCATATAAATCCCACAGGACGATTTGAAATCGGCGGCCCGCATGGTGATAGCGGTTTAACAGGCAGAAAAATTATTGTTGATACATACGGCGGCTGGGCTCCTCACGGCGGTGGGTCGTTTTCCGGAAAGGATCCATCTAAAGTTGATAGAAGTGCAACATACGCTGCAAGACATATTGCAAAGAATATTGTGGCTGCAGGATTAGCTAAGGAATGTCTGGTTCAATTAGCTTATGCTATTGGTGTTGCTGAACCCGTATCGATTTATGTTGATACAAAAGGCACAGGTGTTATTCCTGATTTTGAAATCTCAAAAATGGTTACTGAAGGGATCGATCTCACACCCAAAGGAATAATTGAAAGACTTAAATTAAGAAGACCCATCTATCAAAAAACTGCTGCCTACGGGCACTTTGGCAGAACAGAAGATGAATTTACATGGGAGCATTTGGATCTGGTAGATGTATTTAAAAAATATGCATAAAGCTTTTTAATAAATTTTTATAGGAATAAATATGAGTAATGTGGCGGTAAAAAATGATGTGAAAAAACTCCCATTTAAAATAAAAGATATCTCTCTTGCTGGTTGGGGCAGGAAAGAAATAAAACTTGCTGAAGCTGAAATGCCCGGCTTGATAGCTTTGAGGGAAGAATACCGTGATACAAAACCATTGAAAGGTGCACGCATTGCCGGCTGTTTACATATGACTATTCAAACGGCAGTGCTGATTGAAACACTAATAGAACTTGGTGCTGAAGTAACGTGGTCATCCTGTAATATATTTTCTACTCAGGATCATGCCGCTGCTGCAATTGCCGCAGAAAAAATACCTGTTTATGCCTGGAAAGGTGAAACACTTCAGGAATTTGATTGGTGCATTGAACAGACATTATTTTTTGGCGAAGATAAAAAACCTCTAAATATGATTTTGGATGATGGCGGCGACCTTACAAATATGGTCTTGGATAAATTTCCCGAACTTACACAAAATATAAAGGGTATCTCGGAGGAGACCACTACAGGTGTTCACCGTTTATACGAAAGAGAGACAAAGGGAACACTGCCAATACCTGTAATTAATGTTAATGATTCAGTTACCAAATCAAAATTTGATAATAAATATGGCTGCCGCGAATCTTTGGTTGATGCAATCCGGAGAGCCACCGATCTTATGCTTGCCGGTAAAGTTGCAGTTGTTGCCGGCTATGGTGATGTTGGCAAAGGTTCTGCACAATCATTAAGCAGCGCAGGTGTTAGAGTTATTGTTACCGAGATAGATCCTATCTGCGCATTGCAGGCAGCAATGGATGGCTACGAAGTTAAAAAAATGGTAGATGCAGCACCCCGTGCAAATATTATTGTAACTGCAACAGGTAACTATAATGTGATTAATGAAAAAATCTTCAAACTAATGAAAGATAAAACTGTGGTTTGTAACATTGGGCACTTTGATAATGAGATAGATATGGCATGGTTAGAAAAAACATGCGGCAAAACTAAAGATACAATCAAACCGCAGGTAGATAAATATACAATTAACGGTAAGGAAGTTATTCTGCTGGCTGAGGGCAGATTAGTTAACCTTGGTTGTGCAATGGGCCATCCATCTTTTGTAATGTCTAATTCATTTACTAACCAGGTACTTGCACAGATTGAATTATGGAACAAACACGATAAATATGAGAACAAAATTTACACACTGCCCAAACACCTTGATGAAAGGGTTGCAAGGTTACACTTTGAAAAAATTGGTGTTGAGTTAGATGTGCTAACACAAGAGCAAGCAGAATATATTAACGTTCCAATAGATGGACCCTATAAACCAGATTATTACCGGTATTGATTTTACAGGGAGCGTTTTAATTTGAGTCCCTATTCCAAAATGTTTCGTAAAGCTTTTTCTAAGTTTTCAAACTTAAATTTATAACCGCTCTGAAGCAGCTTATTCACTGCAACTTTCTGACTGTCCATTACATAATCACCCAGTTCACCTTTTAATAATTTAACTGTAAATTTTGGAATGGGAAAAAGAGATGGTCTTTGAAGAACTTTTCCCAGTACATTTGCAAATTCTTTCATTCTAACAATTCCGGGAGAAGCTGCATTAACAGCTCCGCTCAATCCGCCACCCGCGGATTCATTATCAATTGCATGCAGATATATTTCAGCAATATCATCAATATGGATCCATGGAAACCACTGCCTACCGTTACCCAGGTAACCGCCCAGGAACAATTTAAAAGCCGGAACCATTTGTTTTAATAATCCTTCATCTTTACTTAAAACCAAACCGGTACGTACCGAAACTCTTCGCACTCCAAAGTTTTCAACTTTTTCAGCTTCCTTTTCCCAATCAGTACAAAGTTTTGCAAGATAGTTATCTGCGGGTTCTTCATCTTCACTTAAATAATCATCTCCTCTGTTTCCGTAGAACCCAACCGCCGAAGCACAGATAAATGTTTTGGGTTTTTCATCCACTGCTGCAATTGCTTCAACTAAATTCTGTGTACTAATTACTCTGCTATCATAAGCTAATTTTTTATAAGCTTTATTCCATCGTTTTGCTCCAAGGTTTGTTCCTGCAAGATGAATAACCGCATCATTTGTATTTAAGTATTCCTTCCACTCATCAGGATTATTGTAATCCCACTTCACATAATTTGCTGCGCCCGTAACTTCTTGTCTTGTCCTGTCCGGATTCCGTGTAAAGATTGTAATTTCTTTGCCTTGCTGTAACAATGATTTACAAATGCTTTTACCAATTAATCCTGCAGCGCCTGTAATTATTATTTTGTTAATCATTTCTGTTGTGAGAGATTCACTTTATTAAAGTATAAATCAAAATGTTTAATCTAAAGATATGATAATCTGAATATTTAATATGCATTACATTTGAAATTATTATTCTTTTTTTGTTGGGGACTTTTTTCATAGTTCTGGTTCTTTTCTGCTATTCTTATAGCAATGTTATCAATTGCTAAGTAGATACATTTGATAGCCATTATGGCTGGAAGTAATTACAATTCTACCGAACATTCTCATGTCCGCCATCACCAGAACAGAATATTTCATCTAAATATTTCTATTCAAAGCATTTAATAAAAATCAGTAAAATATTTATCAGTGGTATAGTATTTGTTATAATTTTTCGTTTATACTGTTGGTGGCTGAACTCCTTCCTGTAATCATATCCATTACAAAATGGATTGATGGATAAATGGAATCCGGCTAATAAATAATTTATTATTAAAAATTTTGCGGGAAAATCCTTTTCCTCTCTTTTTTTATTATTTTAGAATATAATTATTATGAAAGTAATGAAAATAAAAAATACCTTTTGCATTCTTATCTTTTGCTTCTCAAGTGTAATTTTACCTCAAAATAAATCACATTCTGTTTATTATAGAGATGCTTTAGTAGTAAACCCGTATGTAGAATACAGTATTGGTTTTAAGAACTATGGTTCGATGAATGGTTCTGATTGGGAAGGTGAATATGGAATTACCGAAACAGTTGATCAGATTATGCAAAGGGAACATAGTGTAGTACAATTAACTGGTATTATCAGAGAATCTAAGATTGAATTTGAATCACCCCGAAAGGATTTACCGCCAACACCCGGATTAGATGTTTCTAAATGGCCCCCGTTGGATAGGACCTATCTTCCGCTGATGCCAATGAATCCCCAAACAGTCGGGACGACTTTTTTAGGGGCACAATTATCCGAATCAGGGTTTATACCTCCTGATTGTATGGGTGATGTAGGTTTGACACAAGTTTTGGTGGCAGCAAACGGGCGTATAAAAGTCTTTAGTAAATCTGGTACTCTTGGTCCTCTGGATGCAGATATGGATGTCTTTTTTAATTCTGTTCGAAATGGTTCCGGTACGAGTGATCCACATATTCGCTATGATCGTCTCAGTCAACGTTGGTTTATCGTGATAATTAATGTTGCTTCTAAAAATAATAGGGTTTTAATTGCGGTTAGCGATAGTCCAACAATTACCGGTAGTTCCAGTTTTACATTCTTTCAATTCCAACATAATCTCGTAGCCCCAGCCGGTGATAATAATCGGTTTGCAGATTATCCAACGTTAGGGGTTGATGCAAATGCTTTATATATCGGCACTAATAATTTCAGAACTAATGGTCTTTTTGTTAGCATATCTGGTTTTGTGGTTAGAAAGTCATCTCTTACTAGCGGAGGACCTATTGTTGCAACAGCATTTAGGAACCTCAGCGTATTCACACCACAGGGAGTGGATAATGATGACCCGGCTGCAACTGTAGGTTATTTTATTGGAGTGAACGTTAGTTTGTTTAATCAGCTTGATATTTTAAGAATAAGCGATCCGGGCGGCACACCAACAATTTCGGGAACATTTAATATTACTGTCCCCACAACCCGATTTCCGGAAAATGTTCCTGCCTTAGGCACATCAACAATATTGGATGCATTAGATGACCGGCTTTTTGCCGCACATATCAGGGAGAATAAAATTACCGGTGTACAAAGTCTTTGGACCGCGCATAATATCGAAGTTGATGCGAGTGGTGTTGGGAATACTGCTGGAAATCGAACAGCCAGCAGGTGGTATGAATTTACTAACTTAAATTCAACTCCAACTTTAAATCAGTCCGGGACACTTTACGATCCGGCGGGATCCAACCCACAATTTTTCTGGATACCCAGTGTTGCTATGAACGGGCAAGGGCATATGGCTTTAGGATGCAGCAGAGCGGGGGTTGGCAGACGTGCTGAAATTGTTGTTGCGGGCAGATTATCTTCCGATCCATTAGGAACAACTCAGACCTTCACTTTAGCACAAAGCAGCTCTACAGAATATGATATTACAGTTACAAATCCTCAAAGGTGGGGTGATTATTCGCAAACTGTGGTTGATCCAACTGACGATATGACAATGTGGACCTTCCAGCAATATTGCAATTCAACAGATTCATGGGGTGTTAGGGTAATCGAGCTAGTAGCTCCTCCGCCAGTTACACCTACTACAGCAGATCCTTCTGCTGTTGCACCAAATCTATCATCGGCTGTTATTGTTATAACGGGAACATCAGTTTCCGGTTCAGGCTTCTTCGATC
>JADFPP010000057.1 GCA_022562275.1 Bacteroidota bacterium | reverse complement strand
CAGGTAATTAAAATTGCAGAACTGGTTGCGAAGAATGGAAACCCAAATTCAATTACAGATATTGGTGTTGGTGCACAGAGTGCTTACACGGGTGTGCTGGGTGGAATTTACAATGTGCTTATCAATTTAAAAGATATAAAAGATGAAAAATTTAATGATGAGATGAGAAAAACCTGTGCGGAACTGAAATCTAAAGCACAAAAAAAGTTGAGTGATGTTTTAAATTATGTTGAGTCAAAATTATAGTCTTATTCTAAAGTTTTAGTAAGATTCGTAAATGATTTTAAATATTAGTAATTTTCAAAGAGAAGATGTTTTAATAGCTATAGTTAGCGGATTTAGGAATTGTTAGTCGACACGAAATTTATCAGAAAAAACCTGGAATTTATTATGATTAATTACGAAAAAAAGTATATTAAAATAATTAAAGATATTGTTCTTTATTGCATAGACCCTTCTGAACATTTAGTTTTTTTGTTCGGTTCCAGGGCTAAAGATAAAAATAACAAATCTTCAGACGTCGATATTGGTATAATGGGGAAAAAGCCCATTGGAAAGATATATTACAAAATTGTTGATAAAATTGAAGAATCCATTGTTCCTTATAAAGTAGATATAATCGATTTTTCAATGGTAGAGGAAAAGTTTAAAAAAATTGCTATGAAAAAAATAGAAATATGGAACCAGCCGACACATTAGCAGCAAGGTTAACTGATTTTTTGTCATCTTTAAATACATTTGAGAAATCACTGCAGCTTGATATGACAAAGTATAAAGGGGTGGAATTGGATACAATCAAAAACGGGCAGATACAGAAATTTGAATATTGTATTGAACTTTGCTGGAAAACTATAAAATTTTTTTAAATACCATTCACGGAGTTAACGCTGTTTCACCAAAATTAACTACTAAAGAATTTTATAGAGTTGATCTTGTTAATGAACAGGAATATGAATTACTTAATGAAATGCTGGATGACAGAAACAGATTAAGTCATATTTATAATGAGTTATTCTTTGAAGATATTTATTTGAAGTTAAATGATTACCTTGTTGTGATGAAAAAGGTTTCAGAGAGGATGAGATAAAGCAGCATTCTTCAAAATTAAAGGAAGAAGCCCGGAAAAGTTGTGTGATGTGTTTAATTATGTTGAAAGCAAACTCTTATGTCAGTATTAGCCCTGTCTACTTGCCGGCTGTCAATGAATGACTTTTATTATCATTAACTTTGTCACACCTGTTTACCAAAAGGCAGGCTTTGGCGAGCTCAGTGTGACAATCTTAAGTGTCATTACAATCCTGCCAACGTCGGAAGGAGTTATCTTTAAGAAAAGCAGATTGCTTCTCCCGCAAAGGGTGGGATCGCAATGACTGAGCAATTCATTTACTCATAAATCTCATAAAAAGTATCATCAAAATAAAATCTAACATTTTGCCCGAGTGCAAGAAACTGTGCAGTTTTAGGTTTATCATTTAGCAGTTTAAAGTATTCATCTGTATTAAACTGAATGCGTTTCTCGTATTTCGTTTTACGTTTCTGCAATTCAGAATCTACCCAGAACTTACCGCTTTGGTAAATTGCTCTGCCCTGAACATTTTTTACCTGCTGTGATAAGTTTCTTTCATAACCTTCATCATCCTTATAATTCATTCTTCCGCTGCCTTGCTTGGTCTCTGCAAAATTGCTTGCCTGGTTCAATCCCTGGAACTCTTTGCTTATAGTAACGCTTCTGTTTCCGCTTTTTTCTTTCATTGCATCATAATCAGCTTTAAACTGTTTTCTAAATACCGGTGCAGGGGGAAAAGTTTGGAAGTCTTCGACAATTTCATTTCGTCTTAGCCGAATTTCTTCATCTTCCATTATTAAATAACTTGTGTAAGGTGTAACAATTCCATGTTCCCGGGCAAGCTGAGTTATCTCATCAACTAATTCTTTCTCTTCACCATTCAATCGTATCTGATCCAATAAAAATCCTATTCTTCGTGAAGCCCATAATTGTGGAATGAAATCATATTTATCACTATCACTAACAAATTCAGGATTTATTGTAAATGATTTCATTTCACCTTTTAGTGTTCCTCTTAATGTGATTGTTTTACTCCCGCTGCCAGTATATCTACCAAATACAGTAATACTTGAACCTTTGAAAAGATCGGGCAAGTTTTTTGGATACGATTGGAATATTTTTATTCCACTTCCAAAAGTAAGGGATAGATTTGTTAGCACCGGCGATTGAACCTTATCATAAAAGTTTGAAATCTTTATCTCAATATCTTCGTTGGGTGAAATATAGGTACGTGTGGCTTTTGTAACTTCTGTTATTTTATCAAGAAGGTGAGTATTAATTTCGTTTCCGATCCCAAACGTAAAAATTCTCACATCGTTATTGTTCAGCGATTTGATTCTTTTTATGAGCTTATCATCATTTGTTTCACCAATTGTTGGTTTACCATCAGTAATGAAAATTATTAAATGAGTTCGGTTAGAACCTTTATTTTCTTTTAATGCAAGTGAGAGCGCTTCCTCAATATTTGTTCCGCCTACTGCTTTAAGTTTGTTAATATATTCTTCCCCTTTTTTAATATTGCTTTTTGCTGCCGATTCAGTTTTACCAAATAATGCATAAGCTTCTGTTGAGAAACGAATGATATCAAATCCGTCGCCGGGGTTTAAATTATTAATGCAATACAAAAGTGCCAACTTTGCCTGCCGCATCTTTTCGCCCGCCATACTTCCTGATACATCAATTACAAATGATATATCTTTATTATCAATCTTATCATCATCTATAATAAAAGAAGGTGAAGCGGTTAGTAAAAAATAACCATCGTCCTTACCCGTTTGATATGAAAGAAGTGATAGCCCAATATCATCATTATTTGTATTGTAGTATAGTTTGAAATCGATATCCGGTTTTGTATTTTCTTCTTCAAAAGAAATTATTGCATTATGATTATCTTTATGCACAACATCAATTGGATGAGTAGGTGAGTAGATGCTTTTTATTTCTTTGTTGGTCTTCAAATCAACTTTTATGCTTATACTTTTAACAGGTTTTGCTGAAAACTTCTCTGTATTAAGCGGGTATATATATTCGTACATTCCATTATCAGGATTCAACACTTCTCTGTAACTGATGCTTACTTTTTTATTGCTTCTCGGTTCAATCGGGAAAATCCTCACTTTAAAAATTCCTTGTCCTGTGTATTCAAGTAAAGCGGGATCTTTTATTTGTCTTACAATATCTTCATAAATCTGTTTTGCCTTATTTGCATCAAGGAGTTCTGCAAAAACCATCTCGCCGTTTATCTTCATACTGAATTCATTTATCACCGCACCTTTGGGAATTGGGAAGATGTAATAACCTTCAAGCATTTGATTGGAAGGATTGTAAAATTCCTGATCAATATAAGTTGATGCAACGTTGCCGTTTATTTTTACATCAACGTGATGGTAAAGTACTTCAAGCGGAAACGGAGTTGGCAGGGGAGATGGACGCGGGATTATTATCAGTCCGTCTGCGAATAATGTTCCTGTAAAAGTTATTAGAAGAATAAACAACACGAATATATTTTTATTTGTTTTCATTTTAATTCTCTTTTTTTTTATTCCGTCTGTCATTCCCACTGCCTGTCCCGATTTATCGGGAAAAGTGTGAATCTTACGTAAATAATGCAGATTCCGGATCAGTCTCGCTATTGCGATACTGTCCGGAATGACATCAAGGTTATTTTATTCAAATTCATAATTCTTTTCTGCTGCTTGTTCGCGTATCATCCTCAACATTGCTGCATCAAGAGTGTTATCCTTTCCTTCAACTATTTTGTCAGAAATGTATTTTCTGCGTTCTTCATTTAACTTGTTTATTGTTTCCTGGATTTCTTTTCTCTGCTTTGCCATCTTTTCAACATAAACCTCTCGTTCTTTTGTGCTCATATTTTTCATTACTTCGGGTAATTCGTCATCTTCTAATTCATTTATCTTTACTTTACCTTCTTTTTTTGCATCAACTAAATCCCAGGAATCGTTCTTGTATTGGGTACTTGATTTTGTTACAGTCCTTTCAACGAGAACCTCGGGAGCCATATTATAAGCATTCTTATCCTGATCTTTCTGACGCATTTTATATTTCTCTCCATAAGAACCATAAGCGATATAAGTTTGGTTCAGCTTACTTCCTAACTTAATTAGTTCTTCATCCTGCGGTGCAACTATATGAACTATTTCCTGGTTTTGATCAATATTCATGTATTTACCATCCGAAATATCAGCGCCGTCTTTCCAGTTTGTCTGAACACCTTCATCATAATTGCCGCAATAAATTGTGTTGATGATTATTCCTTTTGAGATTGCATCTTTACAGGCAATTTTATAATCAGTGTTTCCTTGTGTGAATGGTTCGTTACCTGCGATAAAGATTAGCTTTAATTCTTCGGCGTCCTCAGTCCATTTAAGATCTTTTACAGCTTCAGAAATAACGGTGCCGCAATACTCACTTCCACCGTTTGTTTGAAGATTAAATAGCTCTTCGGATATTTTATCGAGATCGTTTGTGAGTGGCGTTATTAAGCGTACAAATCCTTCTTCGGCTGAAAGGTTATCGTTGCCATATTCATAAAGCGCAACATAAAGATTTATGGTTTCTCCCTCCCTTTTTGATCGTGACATCTCATTTACAATTTTCCATAGCTGGCTTTTTGCCTGATCGATCAGACCGTCCATACTGTTGGAAGTATCGAGAAGAATTGCAAGTTGTACAATGTTTGATTCACCCCTGGCATTTGATGATGCCTTGTTGCTAAGCATGGTAAAGGATAACATAAAGCTTAGTACAAAGATGGTTGATTGCTTCATTTTAATTTCTCCAAATTATTAGTAATTAAATCGGATTGTGTTTGAAAATCTGAGTGTTTCACTGATGAAGAAGTAAAAAAGTTCCCGCAAGGGATTAAACAGTTTGATTAAAAGAAAGTGGAACCGGTAAATTCTGAATAGTTAGGTGGAAAATAATATGCAGATTAATTTGCAAATAATGTTTTTTAAAATACTTGTCTCGGTTCGGTACTTTCAGGTTGAACAATAATTCTGCAAGTAATTTTTATTCATTAATGAGTCCTATCTAAAAGGCTCATCATTGTCATTCTGAAGGAGCAAGGCGGCTGAAGAATCTCTTATTTTACAATAACTTAGAGATTCTTTCCCGACCCTTTGGGATTCAGAATGACACATAAATCCTTTTTAGAGTAAACTCATAATAAAAATTATTGAAAACTTGCTTCATAAAAATGAAAAACAGGATTGATTAAATGAACCCTTTGGCTTTTAGTAGTTCGGCACATAGAATTGCTCCACCGGCAGCACCCCTAACAGTGTTATGAGATAAAACAACAAATTTGTAATCGAAGAATTTGTCAGGGCGTAATCTGCCAATAGATACTGCCATTCCATTTTCAACATTTCTATGAATTTTTGTTTGTGGGAATTCATCTTCTTCAAAGTAATGAATTGGACTTTTTGGTGCAGAGGGTAGTTCTAGAATTTGCGGTTCGGATGAAAAATTTCTCCAGGAATTAATTATCTCATTTTTTGAAGCTTCTTTTTTCAGTTTAACCTGTACTGTTTCCAAATGTCCGTCAGTTACATTTACCCTGTTACATTGTGCATTAATTTGTAAATCACTTAAAGTTATACCGTTTGAATTTAATTCACCAAAAATTTTTAACGGTTCAGTCTCCATTTTTTCTTCTTCACCCTTTATTAGAGGAATAACATTATCATCAATATCCAGTTTAACTTTTTTAGGATTCCCGGCACCAGAAATCGCTTGCATTGTAACAACGTTTACACTTTCAATACCGAAGCTGTCTAGCAAAGGTTTTAATGCGAGTGATAATCCGATGGTTGAACAATTAGGATTAGTAACGATAAATCCCTCATCATAATTTTGTTTCTTTATCAATTCAATATGATCAGGATTAATTTCGGGAATAAGAAGCGGAACATCTTTATCCATCCTGTGATTTCGTGAATTTGAAATTACAACATATCCGTTTTTCGCAAATTCAGTTTCAATGTCGCCTGCAATACTCGAATCCAAACCCGAAAAAACAATCCTGCAATCCAGATTAGGCTCACATTTTTTTACTTCAATCTCTGTTATTTGTTCAGGTATTGGTATAGAAAGAAACCAATCAGCGGCATCTTTATAATTTTTTCCTGCAGATGATTCGGAAGCGGCGAGTTCTTTTATTTCAAACCATTGATGATCAGCTAAAAGTTCAATAAATTTTTGTCCCACACTTCCTGTTGCGCCCAGAATTCCGACAGGTAGTTTGTTTGTTTGCTTCATCATTCTATTAAGTGATTACAATTGATTACAAATATAATCAATTAGAGATCAAGATTGCTTAACTCTGAGTACTGTTTGAGTATTTTTTGGATTCTTTATAGGAAAAATTAAGTAACTTCACTTTTGAGATCATCTGAAAAATAAAAAAGAAACTTTTACAGGACAACAGGATTATTTAATTTACATTTAAACAATAACAAAGATTGAAAATATGAAAATAGGATTAATACAATACAGTCCTGATTGGGAAGACAAAGAATTTAACAAAGAGAAGTTAACTTCTTTATTACAGGAAGAAGTTGAAGATGTTGATCTGCTCATCTTTCCTGAGATGACATTAACCGGGTTTACTATGAGATCAAAAAAGTATGCTGAAAAGTTAGATGGTGAAAGTTTTAAATATTTTGGTAATGTAGCAAAAAATTTTGAATGTGATGTTATAGCTGGAATTATTGAAAATAGTCTGGCTGAATATTTTAACACTCTGGTGCACATAACAAAAAATGGAAAACTAAAAAGTACTTACCATAAAATTCATCCTTTCTCATTTTCAAATGAAGATAAACATTTTAGTGCAGGTGAAAAACCTGTTATTACAGAAATAAATAATTGGAAAACAGGTCTTTCAATTTGTTACGATTTAAGATTCCCGGAATTGTATAGATTTTATGGAAAGGAAAAAGTTGATCTCATCATCGATATTGCAAATTGGCCGGATACACGAATAGAACATTGGCTTGCTTTGCTAAAAGCAAGAGCGATAGAAAATCAATGCTTTGTTGTTGGTGTAAACAGGGTAGGGGATGAACCGCGTATACATTACAATGGCTGCAGTAGTATTTTTGATCCTATGGGGAGAACTGTTGTTAAAGTTGAAAATGAAGAGCGAGTAATATTTGCAGAAATAGAAAAGAAACTTGTTGATGAAACAAGAAAAAAGTTACCGTTTTTGGATGATATAAAATTAATTTGAAACGAAATGAGGTTGTCTCAATAGTAAGATAGATCTGTCATTTCCGTGAAAACGGAAATCTATATGTGTGAAAATATAAGAGATCCCCACTTTCCCCGGTGAATCGGGACAGGCAGTGGGGATGACATTTTCGCAATTATTACTTTTAACCTCATTTCATTAAACAGTGCCTAACTTAACCTTATAAAGTTTTCTGTCCTGGTTCCCAGTTACAGGGTGTTAAACCGCCTGTCTGTAAAGCATCCAGAACTCTTAATACTTCGTTAACATTTCTTCCAACACTAAGTTCGTTTACACTTGCCCAACGGATTTTACCTTCAGGATCAACAATGGAAGTTGCTCTGTATGCAATCTTTTCTTCAGCTTCTAAAATTCCAAGATCTTTACCAAGAGATTTTGAAGTATCTGCAAGCAAAGGCATTTTCAAATCCTTTAAATCAGGATGATCATTTTTCCATGCAAGGTGAACAAATTCTGAATCAGTTGAAGCGCCGATTAGCATGGTATTTTTCTTTTCGAATTCATCATTTTTATTACTGAACTCAGCAATTTCAGCGGGGCATACAAAAGTAAAATCTTTCGGATACCAGAACATCACCATCCATTTATTTTCATCTTTATGATCCTCAGAAGTAATCTCGGCAAACTCTTTGCCGGCTTCAATTGATACAACTGCAGTTTTTTTATATTCAGGAAATTTATCTCCTATTGAAAGTATTTTACCCATTTTAATTTTCTCCCTTAGTTTATTTGAAAATGTGAAAAATATGAATAGTAAGTTTAATTAAGAATTTATAAATATTATAATATCTTCCAATAGATTAATTCTATTACCAAATAGTTAATAATGAACAAGCATTAATTGATTTCACAAACGAATTTATATATATTAAACATCGGGTAATAAGCATATGGTACGTACTCATGTTTTATGGCAAGTTGCAAATAACTGAAGAAGCTAATTGTGTTACATTTTCAATCAGAAAAGAGCAATGTTATTACTGAAACATTATTACTGTTTGTTAAGACTAAATTAGCACACTCTAAATAACCTTAAATATTAATAATAATTATAGGAGAAAAAAATGGCAGAAGTTGCAAGGAAGATGGTTGAAAAAGCGGGTATAGATGTTGATAAACTGGTTGATATGTTAGTAAAAAATGCATCAGCCGAATTAACCACGTTTTATTACTATACGATATTGCGTGTGAACCTTATTGGATTAGAAGGTGAGGGTCTGAAGGCAATTACAGAAGATGCGCGAATTGAAGACTTTAATCATTTTGAAGCTTTGGTTCCTAGAATTTATGAATTGGGAGGCAAACTGCCAAGAGATATGGTAGAGTTTCATAACATCTCAGCTTGTCCACCGGCATATTTGCCCGATGATCCAACTGATATTCAAGCAATGTTAAAAGTTCTGGTTAATGCTGAACGATGCGCTGTTGCGGGATATTCTGAAATATGTAATTTAACGGCAGGAAAAGACCACAGAACTTATGATCTTGCACTTGCTATACTACATGAAGAAATTGAGCACGAAGCATGGTTTGCTGAATTTCTTGGAGAAGGACCTTCAGGGCATGGTGGTGTTAGAACTCAAGGTTATTCGCCGTATACAAGAAGATTTTTACCGGGTAATCACTAATTTAAGTTACCCACGGTCAAAAAATATTTTAGAAAGACGATGAATTTCTCATCGTCTTTCTAATAGTGTATCCCCTTTAGTTATTTTAATTCAGTACTACTTTCCCTATATTAATATCTTACAATCATGACCTTAATACAGCTACATTACATAGTTGCAGTAGATAATTTCAGGCACTTTGGAACCGCAGCCAATCATTGTTTTGTTACACAACCAACTCTTAGTATGCAAATTCAAAAGTTTGAGGATGAACTTGGTGTTCTTATATTTGACCGAACTAAACACCCTGTTGCGGTTACCGAGACCGGAGAAAAGATTTTAAAGCAAGCAAGATTAATTTTGCAGGAAAGCAATCGCTTACAAAATATTGTCGGTGAGACAAGCGGTGAGTTTTCGGGAAGACTGCGTATAGGAATAATCCCTACAATTGCACCGTACCTTCTCCCAATGTTTTTAAAAACATTCTTAAATAAATATTCCGCAGTAGAATTAATTGTTAATGAAATTATAACTGATGATATTGTTAGTTCGTTAAACAAAGACCGGATCGATATTGGAATTTTAGCCCTGCCAATAAACCATGCAGGAATTATTGAAGAGACATTATATTATGAGCCATTCATTGGATATATTCCTGAAGAGCATGAATTATTTAATAAAGAATCGTTGATGATTGATGATTTAAATGTTAATGAGCTTCTTTTGTTGGAAGAAGGACATTGCTTTCGTGATCAGGCACTTAAGCTATGTAATAGTTCTGAAAGAGATATTTCAAATAAGACAAAGAAGGTTTTGTTTGAAAGCGGTAACCTCGACACATTAAAAAAATTGGTAGAACAAAATTTTGGAATTACTTTGCTGCCATACCTGGCTTTGCAATATATCACTGATGCCGAACATAAAAAATTAATTAGGGAGTTTTCGGCACCTGTTCCCAAACGTGAAATAGGTTTCGTCTATAACAAAACTGTTGCTAAAACTCATCTGATCTTAGCATTGAAAAAGGAAATTATGTCTGTGATTCCCAAGGAGTTAAAAGAAAACGAAGCTAGTTTAATCGTACATTAATATGATTACGCTAAAGAAGAAAATTAATTTTTACGATTGCGATCCGGCAGGAATTTTATTTTACGGAAATATTTTTTCCTTCTGCCATTCGGCTTATGAAGAAATGATATCATCTTTTGATCTTAAACTCAATTACTGGCAAAATGAAGAGTTTGTTGTTCCAATAACCAGCAGTAATGCAAATTACTTCGCCCCATTAAAAACAGGCGATCAAGTTACAATTGATGTTAATGTTTCTGAGTTAAGAACATCCTCATTTGAGTTAAGTTATAACTGCAGGAATCAATCGGGTGATTTATGTATAGAAGTAAAAACCGTGCATGTATTTATTGATAAAAAATCCTGGCGAAAGAAGGAATTACCACCTGAAATAAAAGAAAAATTAATAACCCACCTGGTTTAATCATAAAAATACCGGTAGGACTAAAAGGGAAAAATTCATTATCGCTTCTTTTCGAACTCTTCAATCAACTTCCCCCTTAAAATTTTTCCCAATTCATTTCTTGGTAACTTTTTTACAACAAACAATTTTTTGGGAAGTTTAAAACCAGCCAGGTCTTTCTTAAGAAATTGGCGAAGCTCATCGATATTAATTTTTATCTTACTATCCTTTAAGACAACTGCAGCAGTAACGACCTCTCCCCATTCATCCTCAATTATTGGAAATACAGCAGCGTCAATAATATCAGGATGTTCGGTAATTCTTTTTTCTACTTCATTTGGATTTACGTTTTCTCCGCCTGTTACAATCAGATCAGTCTTTCTAGCTTCAATATATAAAAATCCATCTGCATCCAGATAACCGATATCACCTGTTAAAAAATATCCGTCCTCAAATTTATTATTCGTTTCAATTTCATTATGAAAATATCCCTTCATAACTGCAAGAGAAGAAACTGCTATTTCTCCGACTTCACCCCACGGAATTTGAAATCTATTTTCGTTAACAATAATTATTCGATTAGGTTTCACCGCCTTCCCAACCGATTTCGGTTTGTCGGAAACATCTTCACCGGCTAATGCTGTAATAAAAGAAGCAGTTTCAGTTAATCCGTATACCTTGGTGATACTCCATCCCACACTAATTGCTTCATATACTAATCGTTGTTCAATAACACCACCGCCCAATAATACAATTCTCAATTCATCATTTGGTTGAATTTCGGCTGAGAGCATTCTTTTTAATTGTGTAGGAACAAATGAACAAAGTGTTGGTTTGAATTTATTTATTGCAGCCGATAATTCGTCTGTCTGTATAGAATCGGGAATAATGATTGAAGCACTAAAAAGTAAAACTCTTGTGAAGATTGAAAATCCCCCGATGTGATAAAACGGTAAACTAGCAAGCGCTCTATCATTTTTATTATGATTTATAACCTGATCACCTATCCTGGCGCTTTGTAACAAATTATTAAACGATAACTCAACACCTTTGGAATCACCCGAAACCCCGGATGTAAAAATGATAACGGCGGTATCTTCCGGATATAACTCATCGCTTATATTCGTTTTATTTGTTACTTGATCGGTTGTGAAAGGATATTTGAATACTTTTATATTAAATTCAGGATCGAAAGCTTTAATTTTATTGCTTTGAAGAACAACTTTACAATTGGTAGTATGAATTTGTCTATTGATCTCATCCTTTACCGAACGAGGATTAATTAACACAGGTACTGCGTTGATCTGCCACAAGGCTAAAACATTTATTAAAAATTGGGTTTCGTTGTTTCCGATTATTGCAACATTTTCTCCCCTCTTGATTCCAAAACTATTAAAAACAGCAGCCGTTTCTAATACTCTCTTCCTTAATTGTTCATAATCCATTTCAAGAGAATTGGAATGAATTGCTTTTAAATTTACTTCCTGAGTTTTAAGTAAAAATGCGTTAATCGAGAGCATCGTAATCAGTTTAAAATTATTTTTCCTGATTTAATTGGGTATGGATCTTTCATTACGTCCTTTTCGTAATACTTTGTTATGCCAATACCGTGTGCCACATCGGTATTAGTGCTTGCAGCGGCAATTACAATATTTGCTTTTCCTACTGCTGATTCAAAAGAGGATGTTATCACTGGGATAATATTTTTAGTTTTAGCTAATTCAATAATTTCGAGTGTTGGTACTAATCCACCAAGTAACATAGGTTTAACAATTAAATACGATATAGCACCACTATTTATAAATTCATTTGCATCCGAAATTGACCGAATAGATTCATCAGGTGCAAGTGATATTGCTGTTTTATTGCTGAGCTTAATATAATCTTTCAAGTCGTTCACAGGCTGTTCTGCGTATTCGATATTATATTCCTCAAGTTTATTCAAATTAGTAATTGCCTCATCTACTTTCCATCTTCCGTTTGAATCAATCCTCAGTTTTATATTTTCTCCAACTGCTTTTCGGATTGATTTTATAACAGAAAGATCATCATCAAAAATTTCTCTTCCGGCTTTAACTTTAATCGTTTTATATCCTTCTTCAATAAAACTTTTTACTTTTTTTACAGATTCTTCCGGATTTAATAATCCTATGGCAGCATTTATCTTTACCCGTTTATTTAATTTTAAGTTTAAAAGTTTATCAATCGTAGTATTCTTTTTTCTACACAGTAAATTAAGAATTGCCTGTTCCATACCGTGTCTCAAAGCCGGCAGTGTTGAAAATTCTTTCAGAGTATTACTTAAGCTGTTTTCAATATCAGACTCATCAATTTTTATTTTAAGTGTAAAATCTGATAATGTATTTTCAACGTCGGACAGACTCTCTGATCCAAACTCTGCAAAAGGACACGCATCGCCAATGCCTTCAAAGCCATTGGAATCAATTAATCTTAAAATAAATCCTTTTCTCTCTTTTATTTCAGTTTTTGCTGTTAAGAATGGAATTTTAAATTTTAGAATGTAAGGAGAATATGTTAACTGAAGATCGTTCATAAAATAATTCCCAAAGAAAAAAGCAGCCCGAAGACAGCCGCATACTTAGCTGACAATTCCAGAGTTTTATTTAGCTGAGGACCTTCGAACGTAAAAAGCATCTCAATCTGAACATATGCAACAGGCAAAGTTAGAAGTGGAAGAAAAATCAATATGCTGAAGTCATATACAATATATAAAAGAAATAAAATCAAATACGATATACAAAGTGACAAAACAAACTGAAATTTTGTAAAAGGTTTTCCCAGCTTAACAGCCAGGGTAATTTTATTTGATTCTCTGTCTTCCTCAATATCACGGAAGTTATTCACAACCAGAATATTTGTAATTAATGCACCTACAGGGATGGCAGCCAATAACGCTAAAAGAGTAAATTCGTGCAAATGAAGATAGTACGTACCTGCCGTTCCCATAATTCCAAAGAAAACGAAAACGAAAAGATCACCAAAACCATTGTAAGCCAATGGAAATGGTCCGGCTGTATAAGCAAGACCGGCAAGAATAGACACCACACCAATAATTAGAATAACAACACCAGCAGAAAAAACAAGATATAATCCAAAGAGAAATGCTAAACTAAATACAATTAAAATTGCTGCTTTCATTTCAGAAGGTGAAATTAACCCGGCGGAAAGGACTCGCTTGGGTCCTTTTCTTTTTGTTGTATCGGATCCTTTTAAATGATCATAAAGGTCGTTAGTAAAATTGGTTCCGACCTGGATAAGTATTGAACATAATAATGCAATTAGAGAAAGTAAAAGTGTAAATTGATGTTGAGATATTGCAAGAGCGGAACCAACCATTACCGGAACAACCGCTGCTAACAAAGTTTTTGGTCTGCTGGCTAATAACCAGCTTTGAGATTTGGAGATAGAAATTGAGTTATCCATTAATAATAATCTATTTAAAGATAATGGAACACAGATTTAACGGATCGAACGGATTATCACAGATAATTTTATAAGATCAAATTTCTTATCAGTGTAAATCAGTTCAATCAGTGTCATCAGCGTTCTATTACGGAAGTTTTGGAAATTTTTTGAAATCCGGTTTTCTTTTTTCAAGATACGCTTTTTTACCTTCCTGTGCTTCTTCGCTCATATAATAAAGAAGAGTTGCATTACCGGCAAGCTCCTGTATTCCTGCCTGTCCGTCAAGTTCTGCATTAAAGGAAGATTTTAAAACTCTTATTGCCATCGGGCTGTGTTCTAAAATTTGTTTCGCCCATTCAACACCTTCTTTTTCAAGATCATCAACGGGAACAACTTTATTTACAAGTCCCATAGTTTCTGCCTCATTGGCATTATACTCTTTGCAGAGATACCAGATCTCCCGTGCCTTTTTCTGTCCAACAATTCGTGCAAGATAGCTTGAACCAAAACCTCCGTCGAAGCTTCCCACCTTTGGTCCGGTTTGCCCAAAGATTGCATTGTCTGCTGCAATAGTTAAATCGCAGACAACTTGTAATACGTTTCCACCGCCTATTGCGTAACCGGCAACTAAAGCAATAACAACTTTTGGAATGCTGCGTATCAACTTTTGAAGGTCCAATACATTCAAACGGGGAACGCCATCTTTTCCAACATAACCTTTATCACCTCTTATTCTCTGATCACCACCGGAACAAAAAGCATATTTCCCATCTTTCGCCGGACCATAACCGGTCAGCAAAATAACACCGATATCCTGATCTTCCCTTGCATCAGAAAAAGCATTATACATCTCTATTATTGTTTCGGGACGAAAAGCATTTCTCACTTCCGGTCGGTTGATTGTGATCTTTGCAATACCATCCATCTTTTCGTAGATGATGTCGGTATATTCTTTTGCCTTTTGCCAGTTAACGTTCATTATTATTCCTGAATATCTTTACCTGTTAAAATATTGAAAAATGATGAAAAATGGGAATGGGAAAAAGTAAGTGTGTTCTCTTTCACGTAACGCTTTCTGTTATATAAATTTGAAACAACCTGGATTAGTTCAACACCCAACAGGGATGATTTTATTAATTTATTTTCAGGTTTTTATCAAGCACAAAATTAAATTTTGTTGAATAGAAACAGATGCCAATTACTTAGCTTGTTGATTTTGAATGAAATGTTTTTTAGGCAGAAATGGATGACTTACTCATTAGCTTTTCGGGAACTATCATTTTGTCTAACACAAGAAGATCCTGCTTAATAATAAAATGAACAGAATCATATTATTGTTATTAATTGTGGATAGGTCATTCATCTGGTTCAATAATATTACCAATTATTAGACCTCCTAAAGTATACAATGCCAAACCTGGATTAGCTAATCTGAGCAGAGTTCCAATTAATAAACCAACACCACCCCCAATAAAAGTATTTTCTATTATTAACTCTTCTCGCTTCTGAACTGAATATGGAGCTCTTGTTCTTCCATGTTTTGCTCGTTCACTTCGCGTTGAATTATTTGATTTGCTTCTATTGCAAGTTATATGTGCTGGAAATAGGTTATTAAAGTGATCTGAGCCTCCGCGTGATTTTGGATTTGAATGTTCTATTTCCCAAGCTTCTCTGGAGCCAAAAGAGCCAAAATTTTTAAAACACAACCCTCTACCACATAGGTGACATCTACCTGAAGTCTTATCAAACAGATTTTCCAAAAATTCTTTTGTATACTTCATTTCATTATTCCATTGATTCTTTGATAATGTACAAATTGCTTTTAGTAATTTTCTTCATCTGAGGATTTATGTGGTTCGATTAAGGTTAGAACAAAGTTGTTGTAACCTAATTCTAAAATATTTTCGGTCGCAGTAATCTTGTTTTTTAAATCTGGGTACCACGAATTTAGTTCAATTTCTTCGCTTTTATCACTTGAGATACCATTCACAAAATCATAGGTATGTGTTCCTGATGGAATCTTTTGTTTATATAGAAATTGATGATAAAAGCCATTAATAAATTGCTTTGATCGCCTTTCATATATAATAGTTCCATTTCTATTATTAATTATGAGTGAACATGCAAGATCAGTGAGATCAATGTAATGCAAGCATGCAGCATAAGTTGAAATCTGGAAGTAATCTGATAATTCATTGATGGTTTCAGAGTTGAAATTCTTATTCTTAAGTTTTTCAGTAAAAGACTTCTTCGGAGCCAATAAATAGATAGCAAATTTATCAGCCTCTATCTCTATTTTATCTTTAGATCTAAATTCAGGTTTTGATCTGTGGAGAGAAGTTTGGTCCAGTTTATTTCTATGTTCAGGAATAGATAAGTGTCCAAGTTCGTGAGCAATTGTGAATCTTCTAAATTTCTCACTCCAAAAGTGATCTTTATTAAACCCTATCGCATAATGACCTGCACTAATGCATTTACTTAATCCTGAAAAATCATTCCCAAAGTGATCTTCAAAGTATTGATATCCCGCTTTTTTAATAACTAAATTTATATCATCAATTCTTTCATTATAATTAAGAGATACTGCATCTCTTAATTGATTTACATATAGAATAATTTTCCAATCTTCAATCATTTTTTTAAAGATTTTTTTAAGATTTCAACCCATTCATTAACTTTTCTTAAATCTTCTTGCGAAAGATTTTTTATATTCCTCATGAGCATCTGCGTCTCAAAATCTCCCTCGTTATCACCAGCAAGCAATTCTCTTGTAACGCTTAATACTTCAGCAAATTTATCTATATTGTTTGGAGTGGGCAGACGTTGTCCTTTTTCAAATTGTGATATAGATGCTTGGGTTAAACCCATAGACTGCGCCAGTTGTTCCTGATTCCAACCCGTTTGTTCTCTTGCTTTTTTTAGTCTATCGCCAAATTCAGCCATAAAATTCCTTAAAATTAATTTGACTTAATATAAATAATTGTGTTATATTATAACTATAATTTATTTAGTTATAAAATAAATGAAAAATTGTTCAAGTTCAAGTAAGGAGTAAAATATAATGAGCAGAAAAACGCATCACGTTGTTCCAAATTCTAAAGGTGGTTGGGACGTTAAAAAAGGTGGTTCGGAAAGAGCTTCTCTTCATACCGATAATAAAAAAGACGCAATTATTATGGGTAGAAAGATTAGCCAGAATCAGAAGACAGAATTTATTATTCATAATAAGGATGGGAAAATTTCCCAATCCGATAGTCATGGAAATGATCCATTTCCTCCTAAAGGATAGAGGAATTTAGAAATGAACACATTCTTTGAAATAATCGCAATAATAGGAATAATAGAAGCCATACTACTTGTTATAGGTGGCGCTTGGGCAGTAATTTTATGGTTTAAAGGGATTTTACCGGTTCTTCTCAGACTGGGCAATGGATTAGCAAAAAGGAAAATAGCAGTATTTGCGAAGAATGATAATCAATCTAGCCTTAAAAAATTATTATTGGATTCTAAATTATTTAATGAAAAGAATATATGCGAGATAACTAAAAAGGAAGATATCGGAATCGCTGAACAAGCAAGTCTGTTTCTAGTATTTTGGCATGATTGTAAAGACTATATAGATGATATTATTAGAAAAAAGCTTGATGTTAATGCACTTATTGTTTATGCCCCTCGCAACTTAGGATCTATCCCAGAACAACAATTGAACGAACTTGATGCTTGCAGAAATACTGCAGTCACAAACTTTAGAGGTAGATTATTAAATGATATTGTTACTGCAATGATAACAACAGGTTATGCTAAAAGGTAAAAATAAAGTAATTCACTAGATTAAAAATAATTGGGATGAATAATCATGAAAAAAAATGAAATAAATAAAATTTTTGTTGAATATGTAAAAGAAAATCTTTCTCCAACAATGGAAGAGCGAACATTTATCAGTTCAAGGTATGATGAAATTAAAGAGATTTTGAAAGGAAGAACCTTTATCAATGGTTCATACGCCCGATTTACATCGACTACTCCAGTAAATGATCTTGATGTATTTTATGTACTATCGGAGGAAGATTACAAGAGATACAAGCAATTACTATTAGAGAACAAAGCTTTTGATATTGATGATATTTTGAATGATTTAGCAAAATTCTTAGCTGATAAATATCCAGCTAAAGTTAGAATAAAACCGCAACCTCATTCAGTCGGTATATTTTTTGGATCTGAAGACGATTTCTCAATCGATGTTGTTCCAGCTCTTCCAGGTGAAAACGGCTTATTCTGGGTACCAGAATCTGCTCATTTATCTATATATAATAGGAGATTATTATATGAATCAAAAGGAGGAAACATAAAATGGATCAAGTCTGATCCTAAAGGATATATACAAGATGCATTATGGATTGATAATATAACTAATGGTAACTTTAGAAAAAGTGCTAAATTTATTAAAAAGTGGAGAAGAGGTTGTAAGAACATTAGTTCTAGCTTTCCACTTAAATCATTTCATTCAGAATTAATTGTTAATAAAACGTGTAAGAGCGATGATTCTCTTTCAACACTGGACTATATAGATTCTTTTTATGAACAGATTGATCAATACCTTTTTAAGGCAAAATTCCCTGATAAGGCAGATTCATCAAGATATGTAGATGAGTATATTAATTCACTATCAGAAAATGAAAAGTCATTGGTATTACAATTCAGGGATGATGCAAAAAAAATACTTGAAGAAATTTATCAAACTGACTCAGAAGTCGCTATTAAAGATTTAGTAGAAAAGCTTTTATTCATTAACAATAAAAATCAGTATAATGTTGCATCTACAGTTACAGCAGCTTATTCTAAGCCCTATCATGAATAAAGTTAAATGAACTTGACTATTGATGATAGAAGATGGCTAAAACGAAATTATCGAAAACTCAATTTCAAATTTGAAAAAGATTCAGAAATAATTGAGGGACCATTTGAATTTAAAGCATCATTTGATAGGATAACAAAACTATATTTTGTTAATCCTACGGTTAATAATCGGGTGGACTTAAATTATATCGAAGATGCATATGAGATTCGAATAATTATTCCCACTAAGCAGTCTGATTTTCCAATCGTTCAAGAGATCGCTCAGCGCATTAAAAATCTTGCTAAAAAATTAGGTAAACAATCAATTGATCTACATATTTATGAAAATGGCATAGTGTGCGCAACTGGTCCTTTTGATGAGCCAAGAAATTTTTCATTAGTTAACTTTATAAATGGCCCAGTCTTACAATTCTTTTATGATCAAAGTTACTATGAAAGGTTTGATCAATGGCCTAGAGACACTTATTCACACGGCTATTTAGGATTAATCGAGAATTATTTTGATAACTTTAAAATGGATAGGAAAGGATTAGAAAAAAAATGCATAAAAAAACTTATAGAATCTGATGATTGGAAAATTATAAAAAAATATCTTGAGAGTGATGGTGATATTAAAGGTTATTGGTTATGTATCTGTGGTTCAAACTTAAATTTCAGAACTTGTCACCCTAAAGTATTTGAGGGATTACTACAATTACGAAATTATTATAAAGTGAGAGGGCGCGGCCTCATCACTTTACTGGTAGCCGGCTAGTGTGAGTCTGACTATTCAATTTTACTCTCGCTTGTTCTGATTTAATACGAATATAACCTTGCGAATGGCTAATTTGCTTCGATTTATTATACGAATGATATAACCTCAAGTGAGACGCGCCTCTCTCAAAAGTTGGGTCAACATAATCGACCTCCTTTCAGAGATATATTGACTCTCAAATCAAATTTAAGTATTAAATACTTTCAAAAATACTTGGAAATACTGAAGAAATCTATTCACACTCTGAGCAAAATAATTAGGCTCCTCAAGATGAGTATTGTGTCTTGTAGATAGAATTATTTAATAAATTGCATAACAGCGTTATAATAAAGAGATAGATTTGTAACTTTGCTTGGGGAACTCATCCCCTGGCCCCTTCTCTTAAAAAGAGAAGGGGAGTTTAAAAGCCTCTCTCTTGTTAAGAGAGGGATTTTCCCGAAGGGATTCCTACGGAAAGGGAGAGTTTATTTATCATTGCAACAAACAATAAATAACTAACAATGAGTTTAAACTGTAAAAGAGAATTAGTCGAAGTTGCGAAAGTTGTATGCAGGAATTTAAGAAAGGATTCCACACTGGCTGAAAAGATTTTCATACTTAAAAATGAAACTGGTATAACAGAGATAATTGAAACGACTATAGAAAATTTAAATAATAGGAATGAATTACTAAAATTAGAAGGTGGTAGAGAAGCTTTTACAAACGTGGTGAGAAGTTGTACATTTAAAATTAATTTTCTTGTTAGCACAATTATTGACGGAAGTAAAAGACAAGTTCAAGCAAATTGAAAGCGAAATAAGTAAATTAGCACAAACGTTTAGAGATTTATGTATTACAGGCGTAAAATATTGTTATCGCTATTGAAGGAATTCGGAGGAAGGGTTTCAAAGTTAAACTTTCAAAAACTTCTGTTTCTTTTCAGTCAGTCTGAGAAGAAAGCTGCGTTTAATTTTGTGCCTTACAAATATGGGTGCTACTCATTCCAGGCAGCTGCAGATTTTTCTACTTTAGACAAGTATGGTTTAATAAAAGAAGAAGAAAAATACTATGAATTGGTAACTAAAGATGATTTCATTACTAAGCTAACGAGAGAAGACCAAATTATATTGGAGGAAACAAAAAACAATTTTGGCAAATATAGTACTAATCAGTTGATAAAATATGTTTACAGGAATCACCCTTATTATGCAATAAACAGCAAGATTGCGAACGAAAAATTAAACCCTAATGATTATGAGCAAGTAGAAAAAAGCAAACCATATTCAAATGAAACACTCTTGTTTACAATCGGATATGAAGGAATAAGCGTTGAAGAATACTTTAATAAGCTTATTAAAAACGATATTAAAGTTCTTTGTGATGTAAGAAACTTTCCGCGCAGTATGAAGTTCGGTTTCTCAAAAAATCAGTTGAAAAAAATATGTGAAGGATTAGGAATAATTTATATTCATATGCCGGGACTTGGTATCGAATCAAGTAAAAGAAATAAACTAATTAGTCAAAATGATTATGATAAACTCTTTAAAGATTACAGGTTTTCAACCCTTAGCTCTAACCATTCTGATCAGAAAGACATACTTGCCTTAATTAAAAAGTTTAAGAGAGTCGCTTTAACTTGTTTTGAGAGTGATATTAACCGTTGTCACCGGTTTCCTCTTTCTTACTCAATATTAAGAAAATATAAGAATTCTCTTAAAGTTATTCACATTTAAAATATATAAAATTTAATTTGTTCTTTTACTTCTGAGTTCAATTGAAATCATTTAAAATTCTGATAACTGTAAAAACTTATCCTACGATATCCACGAAGTATGAGGAGCTTGTCTGCACTGCCGGTATTCGTGAAGACGGTTCATGGATTCGTCTGTATCCAATACCTTTCCGGAGAAAACCTTATCACGAACAATATCGAAAGTATGAATGGATTGAACTGGAAGTGGTAAAAAATAAATCTGATTTTCGATTGGAAAGCTATCGTCCATATTCTGTCGATACTATAATAAGAGTCATAGGCAAAGTTGGTACCGAAAATAACTGGCAGAAAAGAAAGCAATTAGTGCTTAAAAATGTTTATACAAATCTCAGAGAACTCATTTCGGAAGCGAAGAATAAAAATGTGTGTACATCCCTGGCAACATTCAAACCTTCAGAAATAGTGGATTTTACTTGGGAACCTGTAAAGGATAGGGAATGGAGTCCTGCAAAATTAGAAGCAATGAAACAGTATAACCTATTCACT
>JADFPP010000132.1 GCA_022562275.1 Bacteroidota bacterium | reverse complement strand
ATAAAATTTATGAGCAATGCTTAATATTAAGGGAATATATGGACAAGCCAATCATTCATTATGTTAATCGGATTCATGTACCAAAAGAAGCTAAAAAGGCAGTTGAAACATTATTGGCGAAAGCTTCAATTAGGATAGAAATTATTGAAAATTAGAGTGATAACTTTCTATAACATTAGCTATATCGCATAGGGAGGTGGTAGGTCTAGGAAAGTTTGCAGTTATTTAGTTGGTTCGCCATGAAGTATTTACTTTTAAATTTCGGTATGGCTAAGTGCTATTCGGAAATAATCAATATTTAAAACCCTACGCGCTATAGCCCAACCGTTAACTTCTATATGTGTACGAAATTAATAACAATAATACTCACAACATTAATCTTCCCGCAGCAAAGCAAACTATCCAAGATGTCAATTCTCCCTTTAAATCTTTCAATTATGTTTAGTTTAATTTATTTTTAAGGCGAAACATTTATTTGTTATTATAAACTATGGAAGAGAAAAGATTAAATAAAATCATCAATATTTTAGTTGATGAACTTAATCCTGAAAGGTTAATTTTATTCGGTTCCCGTGGGAAGGATAAAGCTTTTACAAACTCTGACTATGATATTGCCGTAGATACACACAAAATTGAGTTCAGGAAGAAAAGAATTCTAAAAGAAAAATTAGAAGATATTTTAGGATTACATAAATTGGATTTAGTATTCATTAATGAAGTTGAGAAAAAATTTAAAGAAATAATTCTAAAAACAGGAAGAGTAGTATATGAGCGATGAACTAAAATATTCGTTGGAGAAATTAAGTAGTGCAATCAAACGACTGGATGAAGGAGTTAAAGAAGCAAAAGATAATCTGGGTCGTGATGGTGTTATCCAAAGATTTGAATTTACTTTTGAACTTTTGTGGAAAACACTTCGTTTGTTTTTACTCGATGAAGGAATTATCACTAAATCACCAAAGGAATCTCTTAAGGAAGGATTTAAATTCGGACTGATAAAGGATGAAGAAATATTTCTGGATATGCTCGAAGACATAAATCTAACTTCGCACATTTACAGCGAAGAAGTTACTAAAGAGATTTTCAAACGAATAAAAACCCGTTACCTAAACCCGTTAAAAAAAATCTTGAATGAGATTAAAAAATCAACTAAAAATTGATGTTCTGTGCTGTTCCTGTTCAACCTGGAATGAGAATCGTAATTATTTTTATATTGCTCTTCAACACTAGTTCAGTCTTTCCTCAGCAAAGCAAACTATCCAAAGCAGTAAACTACTTATCCAATTTTATTGCATCGGATTATTTCATTGAGTTAAAAGAAACTATCTCCGATTTGGCTTTGGTTGATTCTATTTATTTAAGAGCAATTGCATTTACCGAAGAAGATTATGGTGAAGCCTTATTAGCAATAACATTTACAACTATAACTTATAAAGAAGTTCCACTTGTTATTCCGTTATTTAGTTCATTGATTAATTTTCCACTAATTTCGGCAGATGATTCAACATTTAATCTTAAAAACAAAAATCTTCCTCAAAAATTATTTTTTGATTCACCAAATAAAAAGTATGGAGATAAAGATAAACTAGCACACTTTTTTGGCAATGCATTCCTTGGTTATTCTCAGAACATTTTTGACTTGTCTGATCTTATTGGTTATTTTGTGGAATCTTTTGAGGAGAGTTTTAAAGTGCAATCAAAAGTTGATTACCGCGATTTGGATGTGAATTGGTATGGTGATCTATTCGGAAAATTGTTAAGGGATAACAGCAAACTTCTCCCTTCTCAAATTATGCTAATCCGTTCATTAAATTATTTTAGTTTTACTCTATGAATTCAATACTTATAATTGATGATGAAATACAGATCTGCGAAAGTATAAAAATGATACTTGATTATGCAGGTTATAATTCGACTTACACAACTGATGCAAAAGAGGGATTAAAAAAACTTGCCAATACTCAGTATTCCGCATTGCTGCTTGATATTCAAATGCCTGAAATGACCGGTTTTGATGTGCTTAAAAAAGTTAAAGTTTCAAATAACGATCTGTCTGTAATAATAATTTCTGCACATGGCAGTGTAGAGAATGCAATTAAAGCAACCAAGCTCGGTGCATTCGATTTTATTGAGAAACCGATTGACCGCGACAAACTTTTATTAAGTGTTCGCAATGCAGTTGAACAATCAAATCTCTTAATTGAAAATAAAGAGATAAAGAAAAGTTTAGAAGGTGAAGGAGAAATACTTGGAGAGAGTAAAGCAATCAAAAGTATTTTAGAAATGATAGATAAAGTTGCTCCGCTTAATACACGAGTATTAATAACCGGTGAAAACGGAACCGGTAAAGAATTAGTTGCCAGGGCAATTCATCAGAAAAGCTTACGTGAGAATCAGCCGTTTGTTGAAGTTAACTGTGCTGCGATTCCAAATGAATTGATCGAGTCAGAGTTATTCGGGCACGAGAAAGGTTCATTTACAGGTGCTGTTCAAAAGCGTATCGGCAGATTTGAACTTGCAAACAAAGGCACATTATTTTTAGATGAAATTGGTGATATGAGTCATCAGACACAGGCAAAAGTTTTGCGAGCCATAGAAGACGGAAAAATAGAACGTGTGGGCGGAGGTAAAAAGATTGAAGTTGACGTGAGAATTATTGCGGCAACAAATAAAAATTTGAAGGAGGAAATTGAAAAGGAAAATTTCCGTGAAGATCTTTTTCACCGGCTGAATGTAATCCCTATAAACATTCCGCCGCTAAGAGAACGTTTGGAGGATATACCAATTCTTATTGAACATTTTGCAGATGATATTACTAAAAAACATAAAAAAGGTCCTGTTAATTTTAATCCTGATGCAATTCAATTCCTTAAAAGTTTAAACTGGAGCGGCAACGTAAGGGAACTAAGAAATATAGTTGAAAGAATTATTATTATTGTTGATAAAAGAGAAATTGATAAAAAAGATATAGAGTTTTTATTTGCTCCTGGTCAGGCATCTATGGATGATATAATTGATGGCAGCAATTCATTCCAGGAGTTTAAAGAAAAAGCAGAGCGTGCTTTTATTTTAAAACAATTAAATATTAACAACTGGAACATTAGTAAAACAGCAGAAATGTTAGAGATACAGCGAAGTCATCTTTACAACAAAATGAAAAAATACGTAATTGAAAAAGGAGAACAATTATGAGTACAATTTTCTCTAAAATTATTAATAAAGAAATTCCTGCAGATATAGTTTTTGAGACGGATACTATTTTAGCATTTAAAGATGTAAATCCGCAGGCACCGGTTCATATTTTAATCATTCCAAAAGTTGAGATACCTAAAGTAACTGATATAATTGTTAAAGAACACGATGGATTGTTAGGTGAGATGATAGACGCTGCAAATAAATTAGCAAAAGAAATGGGAATTGCAGAGGATGGTTTTAGGCTGGTTTTTAATTGTGGGGATAAAGGCGGACAGGAAGTTTATCATTTACATCTCCACTTATTAGGCGGCAGACAAATGAAATGGCCTCCGGGATGATTATTAACGTATAATGTACAATTTACAATGAATAATTTTTATGCTGTACCCATTTGAATTATCTCATATCCATACTGATCTCTCAAACGTGTAATTGCTCGTAACATCTTTTTTCTCTTAACCTCTTCAAATTCAAATAACTCTTCCTGTTCCGAATATTCTTTGAATTTGCTTAAACCAACTCCTATTAATCGCACTGCAACTCTTCTTGTGTGTGCTTTCATCATCATATCCCAGGCTGCATTAAACACAATCCTATCATCATCGGTTGGCTTTATTGTTTTCGATCGAGTTAAAGTTTTAAAATCGGAATAACGCAGCTTAATATTAATTGTTGATGCCTGCCATCCTTTATCTCTTACCTCCTGGCATACTTTACCGGTAAGTTTAAAGAGTTTTTCTTTAAGAAATTGTTTGCTTGTAACATCACTAAATGTTCTTTCGTGTGAGATGCTTTTTTGCTCGCGTTTCCCGCAAAGCGGGATTAAATACTCACTTCCTCCTCCACAAGCTTTTCTGTAAAGATCGATGCCGTATTTGCCATAAGCGGCTGCAAAGTAATCCTGCGGCAGATTTGTTATATCGCAAATTCTGTAAATGCCTTTTGAGTGGAGATCTTTTAAAGTTACTTTACCAACTCCGGGAATTGTTTCCACAGGCATTGGAGCTAAAAAATCTTTTTCCATTCCCGGCAAAATGTAAGTTATACCTTTCGGCTTCATACAATCCGAGCCAATCTTAGCAATTGTCTTGTTGCTGCCGATTCCTATTGAACACGGAAGTGAAAACTTATCCCATATTTCTTTTTGCAGATAAGATGCAAAGGCAAACAGCGAGCCGTAAACATTCTGGCAGCCGGTAAAATCCATGTAAAATTCATCAATGGATGCCTGCTCGATTACAGGTGCGTATAGTGATAGAATATTTTTCACTGCCTTTGAAAAGTATGAGTATTCTTTATGGCTGCCGTGAATGTAAACGCCGTGAGGACAAAGTCTGTAAGCAGTTCTTATCGGCATAGCAGAGTGCAAACCATACTTGCGTGCTTCGTAAGAGCATGCAGCCACCACTCCCCTGCCGTATTTGGGGTCTCCGCCAACAATAACCGGCTTATCTTTCAGTGAGGGATCGAGTATCCTCTCAACTGAAACGAAGAATGTATCGAGGTCTAAATGGAAAATTGTGCGCATAGGAATGCAATTAAAAAGTAAAAAATTAATACGTCAAATGTGAAGTGAAACGGGGTTCAATCAGTAAATTTGGACATAAATTTGATAGCAATCCCTCAGTAAATATCTCCCCTGAAATTGATAGCGTCTATATAAATAATTTTTGATTTATCATCTGGATAAAAAATTATTCTTATTGTG
>JADFPP010000056.1 GCA_022562275.1 Bacteroidota bacterium | reverse complement strand
TGGCAGGACGAGCAGGGAGACTTTGTAAGTGAATTAATAACTGAGTGGTATAAGAGTAATTATAAAGATAAAAAAGAAAGCTAAGTGTGAGTTTTAACTTTTGCTTTATCATTAACTGGTTAGGGTTTTAAAAAATAGATATGCTATCCGGCAACTGCCGGATGGCATATCTAAAACCCGTCATCAGTAATTTTCTTCTCGGTCACCTCACCGTACTTTTTAATTTTATCTCTTATCTCATCTGCTTTGCCAATTAATACAAACTGCAGATTTTATTTAGCAAAGTATTAGGCAATGAGCTCCTTTGTTTAATCCGAAATGATGTTGACGAAGTGTTTATTTTTGAGTTTATAAATCAATTTGGCTAAATTTTGTCCCTGATGGTGGAATACGAAACGCAAAGGGTGGTCTTTTTTTCGCTGCTAATTCTTTTATTCGGGGCCAGTTTCTAACCACTTGTTGAATGATTTTGCACCTTCCCAGATTCTTTCCTCCTAGAAAGAAAGCCCCAACTTTATACGTCTTTAGAGCATTCAATTCGAATGGGTTTCGTCTTATTCTCTCATCCCTTGTTATTAGAAACATCTTCTTATTCCCTATTTGTTCCAGCCAAATTCTATCTTCAGTGTCCTCATTGAACATGTCTTTAAGATGTATCACATCTTCCCCAAAGACTTTTAAACCCCGAGACAAATTATTATCAAAGAAAAATTTCATGCTGCTTTTAATCCGGTTTCAAAACTAACAGCGGCTTTTACCTCCTGTTCCCTTAAACCTAGCCAGGAACAAACTTTCCTAACTAGTCTTCTCTCCCCAATGTATAAATCATGTACATTTGCTGTAGTAATTCCTTTGCCAACGATAGTTGGCTCTCCGAAAGAAATTTTTGGATCAAGAACGATCAAACCCTTTTTACCAAAAGGATACCATTGTTTGGCAAATCCAGTTGGTTCATCAAATTTAATCTGATTAGACAGTTCTTTGATAAACTTTTCAATCACCCATTGACCACCAGAAAGAAGTTCTAAAAGTGCATCTGCTTCATCTTTAACTTGTAAGTATATGTTTTTACCGTCAGTGAAAAAATTTCTTTGGGCAAAATGATGTCCTCCTAAAATATTATTGGCTTCATCTAACGCTTTTCGAATTCTCTGGAGGCTTATGCCATAATTGAGAAACTTATTAACAAAAAGTAAATCAATTAAATCCAAAAAGGATGCATAATTTGGATAGTCCGATTCAGCCCTGGTAATTATTGGATCTTTATGACCTTCTCTAATTTCGTTTTCATGTCCAACAAAATAGGTATAATTATAACCCTTTAGCCATCTTTTGACACGACCTGTACTTAAGTTCACTAATCTCCCTACATACGTAGGATTGTACATTGGAATATCCCAGTAACTCATTTTCTTCTTAATGTTATGACAATTTATTTATTTGATAATATAGTATAAAATACTTAGCAATTAATTACAAACCAACAACCATTAAATGGGTATAAAAACAAACGTCTGTTTTTAGTAAAATTAAATAGTTCCTATGCTATAGTAATTTTGTCCAAAATTAGATTCAGAAGAAGACGACTCTCTAATGCTGGAATTAAATTGAAACAAGTTCGGTCCTTCATAATTCTGACTTAATCTAAAACCCGTCATCAGTAATTTTCTTCTCGGTTACTTCGCCGTACTTTTTAATTTTATCTCTTATCTCATCTGCTTTACCAATCAGTACAAACTGAAGATTTTCTTTTGGGAAGTATTTAGTAATGATCTCATTCGCTCTTTCAATTGTCATTTCGTCCACATTCTTTTCAAAATCATTAATGTATGAATCATCCAATCCATAGAAATACATTGTTGTAAGCAGATCGGCAAGTTCGCCTGAAGTTTCATAGCGCGGAGGAAACTGTCCTTTAATATAGTTTTTTGCAGAAGTTAAAGTTGCTTCATCAACCCCTTCTGTGTGGAGACGATCAAGAACTTCAAGTGCAAGATCAATCGCTTCGATAGTGGTTTTATTTGCAGTGAAACTGCTAATGTAAAACGTTCCTGCATTTTTGTAATTTGTAAACCTGCTTCGGGCACCGTAGGTTAAACCGGTGTTAACTCTTAGTTCATCATTCAACCACGAAGTAAATCTGCCGCCAAAAATAGTATTGATAACCTGGATTTGTGTGATATCTTTATTATTCCAGGAAACACCATAACCGCCAATTAAAAAGGTTGTTTCTCTTGAATCATCTTTATCTAAAAGAAGTACATTGCTCTTTTCAAAGCGTTTGATATCTTTATTAACATCTATTGTCAGGTTAAGCTGATCCAATGAAGGAGTGCGGGGAAACATACTCTCAATTTTATTTTTCATTTCACCCGCTGAGAAATCACCTACAACAGCAATTCCCAATTTTGAAATACGATAATGCATTCCGAAAAATCCCTGGAGATCTTCCCTGTTAAGATCCTTAATTGAAGATTGACTACCCGATACGGCATTACCGTAAACATTGCTGCCAAAAATAAACTTATCAAAATAGCTTCCTATTACTCTTCTCGGACTCTCCTTTGCCTGTTCTAATTCTGCTAACCAGCGCTTTTTTCTTTTATCAAACTCTTCTTGCGGAAAAGTTGGATTGGTTATCACATCAATAAATATCGGGAGGACTTTTTCAAGATCACTTTTCTTAAATGATATTGTAATTTCAGCGGTTTCCTTTCCAGCGTATGAAGAGATTGAAGCGCCGAGAAAATCAAATGTTTCTTCAATTTGTTTTTTTGTATAGTTTTTTGTTCCGAGCAAAAGTGCATCTGCCGTAAATGCAGCTAAGCCACTTTTGCTTTCATCCCAAACTGCACCTGCAGGAAAAATTGCCGAAATATAAATCAGCGGAACCTCGTGCTGTTCCATCAAATAAAGAGTCAATCCGTTTTCAAGAATATAGTTCTCATACTTAGGTAATTGAAATTGTGCAAAGAGTGTTGAACAGAATACTAGGCTCAAGATGATTGTATGACTGAATGCCTGTATGATTGTAAGAAAACATACACCCATACATTCATACATCCATATTCTTCTGGTTGTTGCGGTAGATCTTTTCATTGCGTCTCCTCCTCTGCCATAAGAATTCCGACTGTTCTGTTTTTCTTAGTAAAATATTTTGCTGCAACTCTTTGAATATCTTCGGCGGTTACTTTCGCAAAATCCTGCGGTGCGGAAAAAAGTTTTTTGTAATCGCCAAAGAACAATTCATAAGTGCCGATTGTATTCGCCTTTCCGTTTATGGTTTCCATAGTGTGATAAAATTCCATCAGTTTTTGATTTTTTACTTTTTGAAGTTCCTCCCCGGTTACACCTTCTTTTATCACCTTATCAAGTTCCGCAATTATTGCCGCTTCAAGATGAGCCGGGGTAATATCCTTGCTGCAAATTCCGTAGATTGTAAAAATAAAAGGATCGAATGCATAACTGTAATCTGTTGATACTTCTATGGCTAATTGTCGTTCATCAATCAACGAACTGTACAGACGTGAGGTTTTACCCGATGTTAATATCGATTCCAGTAAACTTAATGCGTAGTAATCTTCCGAATTAGTTTGGGGCACGTGATGAGCAAGCATTACATATGGAGAAGGAACATCTCTTTTTACCTCAACTCTTCTCTCACCATCCTGTTCCGGTTCAACCGTGTGGATTTTCCTGGGGGACGGACCAACAGCAATTGGTTCAAAATATTTTTCTGAGAGTGATCTGACTTCATTCACAGTTACATCTCCAACTATCACAACAACGCAGTTGCCCGGTGAATAGTAAGTTGCAAAATATGTTTGAAGATCTTTTTTTGTCCAATTTTTTATATCGGACTCATAACCTATAACAGGAATGCTGTAGGGGTGTGCAAAAAACGCCGCGCCCTGAACCTGCTCCCATAATTGCCAAAGGGGATTGTTTTCCAATCCTGTACTTCTCTCGGATAATACAACCCCTCTTTCACTCTCAATCATTTTATCATCAAATTCCAGGTTAGCTATTCTATCCGCTTCAAGATCGAATATTACATCGAGTGCACTGGTTGGAAACCAATCGGTGTAAACTGTAACATTCTCTGAAGTGTAAGCATTGTTAGCGCCGCCGTTTGCTTCCATTGTTCTATCAAACATTTTAGGACCATACTTCTTCGAACCGTTAAACATCATATGCTCGAAGAAATGCGATAAGCCGGTTATACCCGGGTACTCGTTCCTCGATCCGACTTTCCAGAACAAATACATATTTGCATTGGGAATTGAATGATCTTCAAGCACAATTATTTTCATTCCGTTTTTAAGAGTAAATGTGCTAATATCTTCTACTCTTGTTTGCGGCAGAATTGTAACTGTGAAAAAGAGAAATATTATTAGCTGCTTCATAAGTGATTCCTGAAAATTGATTAATTAAAACTTGAAAATAATACCCGCTCGTCCCGTAAACTGTAAAGATGAAATGTTTCGCTTTGTTTTTTCGTTATCAAAACTACTGAAATATTTATATGAATCAACTTCGGTGAATAGGTGAATCCAAACCGCTAATGAAATCTTTGCTCCGACAAGCGCACCAAGAAAAAACATATATTCATCAAACTGATTAACCGAGTAATGACCAACACCCATACTTAATCCAAAATACGGTTTAATGTGCCTGTAAAATATTGTGGCTATAAGATCGAAGTGGAAATCTTCACTTGAAAATTTTTCTGTTGATTGAACACCATTCACGGTTTGTATTTCAGTGCTTCTGAAAAGATCGATTCCCGCTCTTACTTTCAATCCAATTATTGGCCACTGGAACGGAAGATTGCGCGCTGCTCCAATACCCAAGCCAACATTTGGAATTTCACTTTTATAATTGAATGTGCCGTTCACTTCCCATTGTGCGAATACAGGAGTGATATACATAACACTCATCAATGCTATTTTCCAGATAACCGACAAAATTTTGTTTTTTGAATTATATAATTACTTTTTTGAACTCAATGTTTAGAAGATTATAAATTGAGGTTATTTAATCAAGTGAGGACCTGCCCGCCGTTAGGCGTGGTTTGAATGTCTTCTACCTTGGTTTGCGGGAAGATGGCAAGGGAAAAGTAAAAGGTAAAAAAGTATTGATTTTTTCATAACTATTTTCGGAAAGTTGATTTTTAATTGTTACAAAGATAATAAGAGTCGTTGGAAGGTGGAGAAAACAATAGTCATTATTCAAAAAAATTTTCAACTCAACAATCTTATAAATTAGGGATTTATGATTGATCTGCTTTTGTATGAATTAAAGTGACATTTACCGTTCGGGTCGTCAATAAATTTCCATTTAAGTAAATTTCAAAGGTTATGACCCCAGGAGCTTTAATTTGCATATTATCCACATTTAGCAACAAGCGATGCCGTTCACTTTTCATAATAAAATTCATTGAGAATTCAAATGTTTTTTCCTCCTCTGGAGAATGTATTTTTAATATGAGTTGAAAATCTTTACCCTGATCTCCGTCTTCTTTAACAAGAGAAACTACAGCGATGACAAGCGGAACTCTCGTTGGAAAATCATAAGCATTAACATTTTCGAATACGTTGAAGATGCTTAATCTATTAGTTATTTGGTCAACAGATATCCCTTCAGAAATTAGAAAGTATTCAAGCTTAGGCATATTGATTACTTATTTTACTGTAAATGTTTTGCTTTGGATCAAGAATGGATATTTTAATACCAGATTCCTCAGTAACCTCGCTCTTATTTTTATAATACTTGTATGAGTTAGAAGGAAGTTTTTCTTTTTCCATTAGGCAAACTTTAGCAATATCTGAAGCTATTTTTAACTCGGTCAACTCTAATTTTGATAAATCATATAAATATTCGTTTGCAAAATCAGTATAACATTTCTCCAATGCTATTGCAATAGTGGCTAAAGTTAAATCGTAGTAAAACTTTTCATCAAATTTAAACTCTTTTAATAGTCCTTGAACAAAATCTTTGATTTCACTTTCACTGATTGAACCGTTTTGATAACCCTCTCTAATTTTTAATGTTTCTGGACATCCACTTAAGAGCTTATACATAGGTCTTGCAGGGAGCTGGTAACCCAAATCTGTTATAAATTCTTCCGTTTTAATTTTTTCTAATACTTTCATTTGTTTTCACTTCCTTTCAGTAATGTAATAAGTCCGAATATTAGGAAATTTATTATACCAAGGAACATCTTCAGGACTGTGCAAATATTCGCCTGAGGAATCATCCCATTTACTTAATATTTTAACTTCATCACCCATAATAAACATCACTCTTCCGATATGTAAAAAATAGTCGGAATCTTTATCTTCATAAACAACAAGGTCATCGGGAAACGGATTATCAGTAAGTAGTAATTCCGTATATCCATCATCTGATAATATATTCTTTTGAGCTTTTTCAGAATATATTGCGGTTCTTCGACTTGCCCAAACATGCCCCATGCAATTATAAATTCCAATGGAGGCAATTCTCTGCCCCCATTTTAGAATGTACTTGTGATACATTTTCAGATCTTTCTGTTTATTCATAGGAGAAGGTGTGGGAGCGATTTCATTTTCTATTGGATTCCCTAATCTGGTATCTAGAGCTATAGATTTCTTTTGGGCGCTCGCCATTTTAAGAATTTCAAACATAAATTATATTATATAAGACTTAAGTAGTTTGACTCAAAATCCCAGTTAAATTTACCTTAAATAAATAATTTTAATTATTTATTTTAGTTGAAATTTAATACAAACCTAGATTTAATTCAATACATATAGATATAATAAAGTTAAAAAACTCCCAGACTACTATCTCAGAATTAAATAAAATATGTTAGATACTCTCCTGAAAATAAGAATTGGATTTACGTATCAGATGCCGTTGGTAGATAATTCACCTCTTCTCAAACATCCTTAAACTAAAATTTTTAGTGTATAGATCAATATGCCATTCTCCCCTTCATCTGAACAAGCACAGCACCATTGGCAACTATTCTCATCCCAATAATATCCTGCATTGTTATTCCTTCACTAAGAGAAATACACATATAAATATATTTAAATAAAAATCTTATCGCTATCTCTTATCTCCCAAATAGATTTTTTCAGTCCCCTGCCGATAAATATTGTGAGATTGTTTTCATAAGGTATTGCATATTTTGTTTTGTGCACTCCTGCTGCTTCAACTTCTTTTAAAGAAGATAAATGGTCTTCAATCTCGCCGCCTATAATTATTAAAGTTGTCGGAGAGCCGGCTTCGTCCCACTCGTCGAATCCAGGAGATTCGCCGGAGTCTGACGACTCGTCGAGTCCGGCAGATTCGTTGGGATCTGACGACTCATCGAGTCCGGTAGACTCGCCGGAGTCTAACGACCAGTACCAGTAGCTGTTATGCGGGCAAACAACTTTGGGCAGAGGATATTTGTAACTGTAATATTCAATTGCACCGGCTTTGCCGTAATTGCTGCAATACACAACTGTGTGTTTTCTTTCCTCTTCAGGAAGAGTTAAATACACTTTTGAAACATTCCTGGCAAGCTCTTCCCAGCCAAACATATCGGCATAAAACTGGGGAAGCTCTTCAAGCTGATGTCCCTCGTTACTTCGATTGTCTATACCAATCATAGATTGATAGTTCTGAAAATTCTCAGCCGGAATAAGCGGTCTTGCAAGTGGAGCGAGAAAAATTGCAACTATTATAACCTGAACGGTAACAGCATATTTCAACCAGCCCCGGTTTGCAGCAAAGCTCCATTTTTCCAGCATAACCGCACCACCGGCAAATAATACCTGGTAAGCTGCAACAATGTATTCTCCTTTGCTGTGTATGTTTATAATAAGAATCGCAATAGTTGTAAGCCAGATAAAACCAATCGCTCTATATTGTCTAAATTCTTTTTTGAAAAAGAAAAATATAATTCCCGGCAGCCAGATCAATATTGTTAAAGGATTAAGAATTAAAATTTGATCGAGGATAAAAGAGATTGGCGTAAGCCCACCGTACTTTCGCGATGCAGCGTTTCTCATAAACTCAAGATGAGCTAAATCGTGTGTTAAATTCCAGATAATGAACGGAGAAAAGATTAACAAAGCTATTAAAGCTGCTATATATGGATATTTTGTTTTGAGATCTTTTCTGAGCGGGGTGAATATCGTTCCCGCAAAAATTCCTGCACCAAGCCAGAGAACACTTGTTTTGTTCAACAATCCTAATCCGAGCACAATTCCAAGAACGATCCAGAGTTTTGGATTTCCTTCTCCCGAAGGGATAGATTCCGATTGAATAATTCTTAAAAATATATAAGCGGAAGTAATCCAGAAAAAGAAATCGAATGCATTCATTGAATAGATTGTGTTCATGCCAAGGAAGATTGGTGTAAGCATATACGCAACTGTTGAAATTATAATTGCCGCTTTACCCCCGCCAAGCCGCATTGTAAACAAACCTATCATAAAAACAGTAACGGAGGTGATGATTGCCGGAACAATTCGTATAACAAACACTGCATCACCAAACAGTGATTTCCATACTGAAAGTATATAGATCGAAAGGGGTGGATGATCAACGTAACCTAATTGTATCCTGTTTGCACACGCAAGATAATAAAGCTCATCACGGAAAATTCCATAAGCAAAAAATGCCTGCGTGATGAGATATATAATTAAATTCAGAATGGCGATGAAAAATATAACGCTAATAAGATTATTCTTTTCGGTGTGGTTTTGTGATTGCATAACATCAAAAGTTATATATATTTTCTCAATAAAAAAAGATGAGAATAATCAATTCGCACCAAGGAAAATCCAGGCAAGTATGATAATCCATATAAGAATTGTTTCATTAACTATACTCTGCTTTTTTCTCTTTTTTAGAAGACTGAACAGTATTAACTTTAATCCCGTTATAATTTAGTATTTAAATGATAACTAAAAGGAAGGCATAATGAAAAAACTGATTTTTTTACTTTTAATTCCGTTTGCAGCACTAGTAATATCCTCGTGCGATACAACAAATGATTCTGTTACTCCAACTGAACCGGGGAGTATTTTTGTAACGTCCAATCCGGCAGGAGCACAAATCTGGTTAGATGGGGTGAACACATCACAGGTAACGCCGGATACTATTAAAAATGTTGATGAGGGTGTACATAACATCACTTTAAAATTACAGGAATTCAGTGATACGACTTTTACAATCAGTGTAACTGCAGGTCAGATGATAACAGTTCCCAATGTTGTGCTTGTTTCGAATATAATGAAAACTCTATTTGGTCCCGTAAGGATTTATGAAACAGCAGGAACATCCGCACAGGAACCAAGTGGCTTGGATCTTTCATCGGGCATGGCTTATGGAATTTCTTCTGCCGAACAAGACAGCGTGGATATTTATTATTCTACAGACGGGACCGGTGGTCAGGGATTCCTGGTTCAGAGCGCTGATCTAAATTCTAGTCTTATCAGGGAAACTGACTTCCGTGTTGGACCTGGTTCCAATATATTTGATGGTGAAGATTCACCCGATAAAAATTCCGGCACATGGACAAATAACATGAGCAGTGGAGAAACAAATTATGTCTTTCTTTACGATCACGATGGTCATTACTCAAAGCTTATAATAGTTACTTCTGGCGGCGGTTCAGCCGGAGAACCTCTTTGGGTTGAAGTCCAGTGGTATTACAACAATAATGTTCTTGATAACCGCTTCTAAGAATTCTATCATATTATTCAATAGATGGATGCCTTTATTTAAATAACATTTTACCCTCACCTTTTACCGGTGAGGGGTTTTTAATTTATTAATAACGGAGTCTTCATTCAAGCGAGCAGTTAATTTATCGTACAATTCTGTATCTCAACTGAACAAGCACAGCACCAACAGCAGCAACAGCCATCCCTATAATTTCCTGCGGGGTTATTTGTTAGTTATAGGTCGGCTATTTTTTCATTAATTATAATCTCTCAAGCCATCTTTCCAGGAAAACATCATAAATAAAATATTCCTGCTGTTCTATATAAATCATTTCTCCGTCAGCATAAATTTCAATTACGCATTTTACGTAACGTAGAGTACGTAATATAATTTTCCCTGTCAGGATGCTTATTTTCGTCCCTCCTTCACTCTCAACTGCACAAGCACAGCTCCAACAGCAGCAATTGCCATCCCAATAATTTCTTTGAGTGTTATTCCCTCACCAAGGAATATCCACGCAAGTAGTGCAATTTGTATTAACATTGTTCCATTTATTATACTCGATTCCATAGCAGTTAATGTTCTCAAAGTGTAATTCCAGATCACAAAAGCGAGTGCAGTGTTTATTACAGCAAGCCATAAAAGATATAAAAGATTTTGAGTGCTTATAGGTGGAAGTCCCTGAACAATAATTCCTGCTGCAAGAAGAACGATGGAGCCAATCCCCATACTGATTACAGTAACCACTAACGGATTCACTTTTCCCGAACGGTTTATATCTCTGCCTAAAACTGAAGAAGAAGAATTGGCAAGCACTCCAACCGTCATAACTATTAAACCAAGCCCTTGTGATTCACTTAATGAGATCGGGAAGAAATAAGTCAGTATTCCAACAATAAATATTACTGCACCTCCCCATTGAAGGATCGCAGGATATTCACGCAGGAAAAAGATTGCCATTATTGCAACAATAAGTGGAGTAAAATTTAACCATAAGCTAACTGTTACAGCAGGTAGCAGCTTCAATCCCATAAACATTGTGCCTTGCGTAATTGCGATAAATAACAATCCATATGAAATAAGTTTAAACCAATCATTCTTAGTGAGAGTTTTAATAACCGCTTTGTTTTTCCTATTAAATGCACAAGGAAGCAAACACAAAAAAGCCAGACTGTATCTTAGTCCAGCGTAAGTTAATGGTGAAATTTCAGCTAATCCCCAATTTTATCAAAATGAAAGAGGTTGACCAAAGGAAAGTAACCAGCAGTGCGAGAAGAATAGCTTTTAGGTGAGATAGATATTTCACATCACAAATATAAAAAGATTTTTTGAACAGATCAGCGTTTATCTATTCAATCTGTTAAATCAGCGTTCTATTCTTCCTTAAAATTTATGATGATTAATTATATCATTGTAAGTGCCGCCATAAATAATATCAACAATCGTTTCAGAGGCAAGAAAATCGTGTGGGAATCCCATATCAATCTTGCTTGCTTCGCTTAGCTGGTTCATATGCTTTTCACTTAATGTGAAGTTTAAACATTCCAGATTATCTTTAAGCTGCTCTTCAGTTTTAGCCCCGATAATCGGAATGATGACTCCCGGCTGCTGTCTTACCCAGTTTAATGCAACCTGCGAAGGTGTTTTTCCAATCTCATCCGCAGCTTTAATTACTTCTGCGGCTATTCTTAAATTATCATCGTTTATTGATTTATAGATTTTAGCACGACCCTCTTCATCTTTATTCTTATTGTATTTACCGGAAAGAATTCCCCCACCTAAAACTGCCCAGGGTGTAACAGCCATATCAAGTTTACGCGCCATTGGAAGAAGCTCTCTTTCAACTGTTCTTTCCAGCAGACTATATTTTATCTGCAACCCGGTAAACTGAGTCCATCCTCGCAGTTCGGCAATTGCATTCATTCGCGAAACAATCCAGGCAGGAGTGTCCGATATTCCAATATAAAGAATCTTACCTGCTCTTACCATATCATCAAGTGTGCGCAGAACTTCCTCTTCGGGAGTTGTAAAATCCCATGCGTGCAGCCAATAAAGATCGATAAAGTCCGTATCAAGTCTTTTCAAACTTGCTTCGAGCGCTTGCACCATATTTTTACGATGGTTGCCTGAAAAGTTTGGATCATCTCTTCGCATAAATAGAGTGTACTTTGTTGCTACCACAAAATGCTCTCTGTCGGATGCAATAAACTCACCTACAAATTTCTCTGAGGTTCCCTCGGTGTAGCGGTTTGCCGTATCAATAAAATTACCACCCGCATTTGCATACGTATCAAATACCTTTTGGCTTTCCTCTTTGTTTACACCCCATCCCCATTCTTCACCAAATGTCATTGTTCCAAGTGCAAGCTCGGATACACGCAGACCACTTTTACCAAATAGTTTGTAGTTCATAATTAGCTCTCTTAATTAAACTCAAGTTTATATTAAATTGGTTATACGATTGAAATTTATCTTTGTATTCACTTTTTATCAAGCAGTTACTTAAATAAGACTATCTCAAAAGTAAATATACTCGGTGTTTCCTTTAAGACTTCGTGGCAAAATAGAAGCTGATTTTGTACTATAAACGTTTTTCTGCCACAAAGACACCAAGCGTTCACAAAGCACCGTTGAAACCGACCCATTTATCTGGAATTTTAAGTAAGTTTAAACAGGACAAAGCTGAATTAGTTTTTGAAAACAATATTTTTCACTATAATGTTTAACATAATTATCAGCATATTACTTTTTCTCTCCTGCTCTCCACAGGATGATCAATATAAAAGCGACAGAGAATCTATGGTGCGCAGGCAGATTGAGGATAGAGAAATTCATAACCAACCAACACTTGATGCAATGCTTGCAGTTCCACGCCATAAATTTGTACCATCTAATCTTCTTGAACGAGCATACAATGACGGACCGCTGCCTATTGGTTACGGGCAAACGATCTCGCAGCCATACATTGTTGCATATATGACTGCAGCAATTGATCCTAAAAAAGAATTTAAAGTTCTGGAAATCGGAACCGGCTCCGGTTATCAAGCTGCCGTGCTATCCGGAATTGTAAGTGATGTTTACACGATAGAAATCATAACAGAACTGTATAATTCCGCAAGTAAAAGACTGCGTGGGCTTGGTTATAAAAATGTTATCTGCAAAAATGCAGATGGCTACTACGGCTGGAAAGATTTTGCACCATTCGATGCAATAATTGTAACTGCTGCTTCAGAATACATCCCACCACCCTTAATTGAACAGCTAAAGGACGGGGGAAAGATGATTATTCCTGTAGGTTCTCCCTTTCTAAATCAGACTCTCATCCTAATAGAAAAAGAAGGCGAAGACATAACCACAACCAGCCTTCTGCCCGTACGATTTGTTCCGTTTACGAGAGGGAATTGAAAAACGGTAATGCACATTTAGTTAGGCTCTCCGTTTCGCTCGCACTGCTTTCAGTTTCAATTATAGCTTTTCAGCTTGTGCTGATACAGATTCTTTCTATCGTTCAGTGGTATCATTTTGCTTATATGGTCATCTCGGTTGCTATGCTTGGATTTGGTACGGCAGGTACTTTTATTTCTTTATTCAGAAAATATCTCCTGAATAAAACTGATTTATTACTTCCGTGGCTGATGGTTATTACAAGCCTGCTTATGTCTGTGTCTGTTACAATATCTCAAACATCACTTTTCAGTTTTGATTCTTACCGGCTCTTTACAGATATATCCCAACTCTGGAAACTTATTGCTACTTATATGATTTTTTTATTGCCCTTTTTCTTTGGGGCTTTATCCATCGGGTTAATCTTCGTTAAGCATGTAGAAAAAATCGGTTCGCTTTACTTTGCAAACATGGTCGGATCGGGCATTGGCGGCGTGCTTGCAGTTGGCGCAATGTGGTGGTTCTTCCCTGAAAAGCTTCCTGCTGTTGTAGCAACATTAGCTCTCTTTGCCGGATTAGTTATTATCCCAAAACATTTGAGACCTAGATTTTCCATAATCGTGGCTACTGCAGTTGCCGCACTTTCATTTTTTTATATAAGCTCTCCTTCATTAAATGTTTCCGAATATAAAAGTATTTCAAAAACATTAAATCTACCCGGAACAAAAATCATTAAAAGAGATAGCAGCCCTTATGGTACTATCGAAATTGTTTCAACGCCGTATTTAAGGTACGCACCGGGATTAAGCATTAAGTACCCGGGAATGGTATCTGTTAACAACGCTGCATTCAATAATGGAGATTGGCTGGGTCCTTTAATTTCTTCGAAAAGAGATTCTTTAAAGTACATCACTTACTCGACCGAAATGATTCCTTATATAATTGGCGAAAGAAATGATGTGCTTGTACTTGACTCAGGAACAGGCAGACAGGTTAACATTGCCCTATTGAATAACACAGAGAATGTTATTGCTGTTGAACCAAACAAAGCCTTGCTTAATTTGCTGAGCGGAGATTTTTCAAATGAAGTTGACTCGATCTATAATAACCCATCTGTTCAAATAAGAAATATCTCTGCGCGAACTTTTCTTCAAGCTTCCCACTCAAAATTCGATATGATAACACTTCCAATTATTGGTGCTTTCGGGGGAACATCGGGAATGTTTGCACTACAGGAACAATACCTGTTAACTAAAGAAGCATTCGGTGAGATGTGGAGCAGTTTAAAAGATAATGGTATTATAAGCATTACAACATGGATTGATTATCCTTACAGAAATCCTCTTAAAATTATAGCTTCCTTCGCAGAAGTTTTAGAACAGAATAATAAAAATCCTATTGAACATATTGCCGCAATAAAAAACTGGAATACGATTACCTTCGCAATTAAGCGCACTCCTTTTAAAGGGATAGAAATAAAAGTCATCCGTGAGTTTTGCAATAAGATGAATTTCGATCCTGTTATTCTTCCCGGTATTAAAGCTGATGAAAGAGAGAAGTTTAACAAGCTGCAGGATAAATCACTCTACACCATGATTGATAAAATACTTGCATCACCCGAAGAAAGAGAAAAATTATATTCGGAATATCCCTTCAACATAAAACCTGCAGTTGATGATAAGCCCTACTTTTCACAATTTTTACAGTGGAAAAGTATTTCACAACTTTCAGAATTATTCGGTAATTGGTCTGTTCCTTTTTTCGAAGTGGGTTACATCCTGCTTTATTTGACCTTTATTTTAATAGTATTTTTTGCTTTAATACTTATAATCCTCCCGCTTGTTAAGATTGGCTGGAAAGGTGGAAATAAATTTTGGGCACTGATTTATTTTAGCGGATTGGGTACCGGTTACATGTTTATCGAAATAATTTTTATTCAACGGTTTACACTTTACTTTGGAAACGTAATTTATGCCGCAGCTGCCGTTGTTAGTTTAATGCTGATCTCTTCCGGCTTTGGAAGTTTAGTTTCACAAAAATTACAGGCTAAGCCAAACCGCATAATTGGAATTATATCTTTTATAGTTATCGCTTTAATAATTTATACTATTATTCTCCCCTCCTTACTTAAAACAACTATTATTTTCACTTTACCCGTTAAAATAATTTTTGCAGCTTTATTAATAGCACCCCCAGCATTTTTTATGGGAATGCCATTTCCGTTAGGACTAAGGATGCTTTCTGAACGCAATGAAAGCCAGGTTCCTTGGGCATGGGGTATTAACGGTTTATTCTCTGTTATAAGTGTTGTGCTTGCAACGATAATTGCAATTGAGATGGGATTTGTTTGGGTGATGATTTTTGCCGCCGGGGCTTATAGTTTATCTTTACTTGTAAACCTACGTCGGGCATAAGATGGATTTAAATTATCAAATAACAAAACACAAATCTCAAATAAATAATAAATTCAAAATTCCATTCAATTCAAACTTTACTTTGATAATTGAAGTTTGAAAATTGTTTGTAATTTGTTTTTAGAATTTTGAAATTTTAACTATGCTTCCCCTTTACTTAGAAAAACTTACTCCTACTGAGTTGAAAGAAAAAACAGAAGCCTTGTACGAGCTCTTTGTGAAATGCAGAATCTGCCCAAACGAATGCATGGCAAGAAGAAGCGAAGGTGAAACAGGTGAGTGCCATTCAACCGATGAGGTTATTATTTCAAGTGTGGGTCCGCACTTTGGTGAAGAGCTGCCGTTAGTTGGTACACAAGGATCGGGAACAATCTTTTTTACCAACTGCAATCTTTCCTGCGAGTTCTGCCAGAACTACGATATAAGCCATTTGGGAATTGGTGAGAGAGTTACAACAGAAGACTTAGCAAGATCAATGTTAAAGCTGCAGCAGCGCGGTTGCCACAATATTAATTTTGTTACACCAACTCACTTCACACCACAAATTGTTGATGCATTAATACTTGCTGTGGAAAAAGGATTGGAGCTTCCTATTGTTTATAACTGCGGAGGGTATGAATCGGTGGAAACATTAATACTGCTTGAAGATATAATTGATATTTATATGCCCGATATAAAATACTCGATTGATGAAAATGCATTAAAGTATTCGGGCGTTCAAAATTATTGGGGAGTTGTAACAGATGCAGTTAAAGAAATGCACAGACAAGTTGGTGATCTTAAAATAAGTAAACGGGGAATTGCACAAAGGGGTCTGCTGATAAGACATCTTGTTTTACCAAATGATGCGGCTGGCTCAAGGAAAGTAATTGATTTTGTTGCGGATGAGATCTCGACTGATTCTTATATAAACATAATGGATCAGTACCGCCCGGCATATAACGCAAGCAAATATGAAAAGCTGAATAGAAGAATAACGCCCTCTGAGTATAAAGGAGTAGTTGATTATGCCCTTAGCAAAGGGTTGAGGAGAGGATTTGAAGAATGCCAGTAGGCAGTTAACTGCAGTCAAGCGGATTTTACTTTTACAGACTCCAAGTTTACCCCGCAAAGGGCGGGGCAGGTTATTTTGTTGAGGCTAAGAACCTACCGGCAAGCAGGGGTGGTTTTTATGAAATGGTTTGTAAAAGGTAGTCTGATTTTCATATTAATGGTGAAAATGATGATTTGTTAAATAACTGTTCTGTAGTTTATACAAAATTTACCTTATTGTGATTATTCTGTGATAAATTAGCATCAGTTTTATTTTATATTATATAATCCAAAATAATTGCATTGTTAATCATTAAAGACAAATCGTAGCTTTAATGAGATAGAATATTTATTCTGAATTTATTTAGTAATTAAATGAACAGGGATATCAAATGAAAAACTTAATATTACTCTCATTATTTTTTCTTATGCTTGGTATTGATCCGAATATCATTCATTCACAAACACTTCACGTTGTGGAAGTTTCAGACTTTGTATTTACGCCTAAGAATTTAACTATTACTGTTAACGATACCGTTCGCTGGGTTAATATAGTTGGGTTCCATAATGTTGTAGCTGATGATAATAGTTTTACCAATGGTCCACCTTCCTTTGATAATTGGGTTTACGATAACGTTTTTACTTCTGCTGGTGATAACCCGTACTTTTGTGTGACACACGGTCTTCCGGGCGGAGTCGGAATGTCTGGTGTTGTTAGTGTTATGAATCCGGTTAGCGTTTCTGATCAAAATCTTGCTGTAAATAAATTTGTACTGGAACAAAATTATCCAAACCCATTCAATCCAAGCACCGTAATCAGGTATCAAACGGCAGAGAAAAGCAATGTAATATTAATTGTTTATAATAGTATTGGTAAAAAGATATCTACATTATTAAATGAAGTGAAACCCAAAGGAACATTTACAATTGAATTCGATGGGAGTAATCTGTCGAGTGGAATTTACTATCTTAGATTCCAGGCAGGGACCTTTACCGATACAAAGAAGATGGTCCTCCTCCGTTAAACCCAATTGCCGTCAGGCAGGTTTACACGCCTTTGCGGGGTTACGGAGGACAAGTGTTGATGAAGCAGAGTTTGAGTTTACACTACAAACGTAACGGAAATACATTTACTGATTCTAATCCATAACCAGGAATTTGTTATAAATAAGTTCAAATGAAAATGTTTTCTTCTTTGTTTTTTGCTCCAGGTAGTCTGAAACCTTTTCAAGTCTTTTAGGAATAGCCATTAACTTATCCTGTGCAATTCTTCCAATCTCGTTTAATCCTTCAAGAAATTCAATATTCCAAAACTTAAGAACTTCTTCAACTATTTTTTTGTAATCCCGTGGGCCATAAATCCCTGTTCGTGTTAGTACATCAGCCATTTCCCTGAAGTTAGGCATCAATATGCCCGGCATGTCAATCGCCGGCATTATCTTTAATGCAGAACTCAATGCACGGTTTGGATCGATCTCCAAAATCGCCTTAAACACATTTCTGTAAAAAGTATAATGCTTGGCTTCATCCGCAGCAATGCTCGAAAGCAACCCTTTTATTAAAGGTTCGTCATCTCCGACTGAGCTTCCCGTATTTTTATGAGAAATCTGTGTAGCCTTCTCCTGAAGTGTTGTATAAACAAAAACCCTGTAAGGGTCTTTGTCCCAATCAGGATTAAAACCGCTTTCAATATATGCGTACTGCATCTGTTCAAATTTCGAAAAATTAAACAGCCTGCTGTCGCGTACATAATCACGCAGAACACAACCGTGCCTGTCTTCTTCTGCCGTCCACATATTATTCCATTTAGACCAAAAACTATCACTGCCCAGGTATTTGGCTATAATCCTATGGAAATGGGGAAGACCTTCTTCTGTAATTAAATTCATTCCGATGGCAATGCGCGACGAATCTTTAATAGATTTTACCCGCTCCCGCAATTTTGAAAATATCATTTCCTGATCATCAGTATTCTTTTCATCTGCAGGAAGAAAATCACTTGAAAACCATAAGTTTCTTTTGGCGATATGGCTCTCCATCCAAACCTTTACCTTTTGCTCTAGGGCAGCCAATACCTCTGCTTTTGATTCCATTCCAAATTTTTGTTTATCCGGCGTTCTTGTTGTTATGTTCATCTGATATCCTTGTATTAGAGTTGGCAAAAAAGCTTGCGAATGTTGTGTTAATGCAAAACTTCGAAATTTCTTAATAGTTAATGCAGTAAAAAAGAGTTGAGCAAAATTACATATAGATTAACTACTATTAAGCTGAGAAATAAGAATAGTAAGATTAAATCTTTTATACTACACCTAAATGATACTTTTACATAACTTTTACATAAAACTAAACAGACACTTAAACAAATCAGTTTAACACTCTGTCCTGATTCCTACGACTTTTTATATTATTTTAACAAAATAAAAATTAAGTCGAAAATACAGAGCAGTGATGATGTCTCATCTATTCGGCAAACCTCTCATGGTTGATATATCTTTACAGGCTATACCAGTTTCTTCGGTGCCGGTTCTCATGATATCTGGCTGATCAAAGCCGCACCGGATGTTAGTGCAATTGATGAGAGTTCGCAAGCACTAATTAACCATTATCACTTACAGCAGAATTACCCAAATCCATTTAATCCATTCACAATTATTATTATGCTTTACCGGAAAAATGTAATGTTGAATTGATAGTATCTGATGTTGTAGGAAATGAAATAGCAACACCGGCTAATGATATCGTTTCAAATGCACTTATAAATAAAGAAATGGGACGTAGACTAATTAAGATCAGTTATGATATTTTATGATCTGCGTTAATCTTAATCAATCATAATAAATCTGCGTACTATTAATAAATTCGAGTAATAATTTTCCGTTTGCACTTTCTAAAATTATACTTTACTTTTTCAGCCATTCTTAAAAACAAAAGAAGATTATGGACACACTAAAAATTATTTTGCTGGTAATAGTAATTCTTTTAATATCCATCTCTTGTAAAGAAAAAGAACCCGAACCGAAAGGAACTCCTGAATACATTACTGATATTGAACAATGGCATCAAAAACGGATTGAAAGATTAAAAAATGAAAACGGCTGGCTTACGCTTGTTGGACTCTATTGGCTTAAGGAGGGGGTGAACTCTTTTGGCTCAGATAAAAATAATGATATCGTCTTCCCCGAAAATGCACCGCAAAGCATTGGTAAAATTATTTTAAAAGACTCCATTATTACATTAAAAGTAAAGAAAGGAGTTAATGTTATAAATGAAGGTCAACCCATTAACGAGATAAAACTTGAACACGATTTAACCGGCAATCCAAGTATTTTAGATTTAGGTTCTTTAAGATGGTACATAATTAAACGCGGAGATAGATACGGGATAAGACTGCGCGATATAAATGCACCTTTAAGAAATGAGTTTGATGGAATTGAAAGATTCCCGGTAAATGAAGATTGGGAAATTACTGCTTCATTCGAAGCATACGATCCACCCAAAGTAATATCTTTACCAACGCAGATTGGAACTATTGAAGAAGAGCCATCTCCCGGTGCAGTGGTTTTTGAAAAGGATGAACAAACATACAGAATTGATGCAGTGGATACGGGTAAAAGATTATGGCTTATCTTTGCAGATGAAACAAGCGGTAAGGAAACTTACGGCGCAGCTAGATATCTTTATATCGATAAACCCGATTCAACAGGAAAAACTATAGTGGATTTTAATCTTGCTTACAACCCGCCCTGCGTATTTACAAAGTACGCGACCTGTTCTTTTCCTCCAAAACAAAATTTTCTTAAACTAAAAATAACAGCAGGTGAAAAGATGTGGAGCGAGCTGCATTAAAAAATAAAATGCATATAACTTAAACTCATTCAGTCATACACTCCATTCAACCACTCCGCCCCGTGAAGAGGGAATGAACGTATGATTGTATGGTTGAATGCTAAGTTGACTTTTACCTTTGAATCTGTTTGTCACTTTTCCTTACTAAATACTGATACCAATCCATAACTTAATGCTTCCGGTGGACCAATAAGGTGTGTTCCGCCATCGAATACTTTTGCTTCCATCTTTAAGCTTTCATAACCTTTTTCATTAATCAAAGTCACCATTTCATCGATGGGCTGAAAATAAATTTCTTCATCTTCTTCACTTCCAACAGATATAAAAACTTTGGCATCTATATCATCCATCTTTTCAAATGCTTCCTCTTGAACAGTAAATATTCTATACTCATCCCACGATAAGTGCGGACTTCCGATAATATAACGGTTAAACAATCCCGGTTCCGTAAACAATGTGTAGATTGCAAATAATCCACCCAACGAGTAGCCGTTAAGTGTCTTATCATCAGGAACCGTTCGGTAGGTATTATTAATGTGGGGAAATAACTCCTCCTTTATAAATTGGCGAAACTTTGGTGCACCGCCCGTGCCTGATCTTCCTTTCCTGGACGAGATAGTGTAATCCCTGCTTCTCATATTACCCTCACTCCTATTTAGTGCACCGTAACCTATACCCACTATTATTAGTTCAGGAATATTTTTTCCAAACTGAAGATACCGTGCTATGCTTGTTGCCAATCCATAAGCAATATCGCCGTCTAATAAATACAGCACTGGATATCTTTTCTCAGATTTATCATAATCATCAGGGAGACTTATGTAGATGTTAAAATCATCATCGATTATTGAAGAGTGAATATTTTTTAATTGCGTATTGTATAGATTAACATCATCCTTCAATTCAGTTATGTCTTGCGCCAAACCAATTGAGCAGCCAAGAAAAGCAACTGATATAAATATTTTTAATCTTTTCATTTTAATCCTCTTTTAATTCCGTTTTCATTTAAAAATATACATAACACTTTTACAATTTAATAGGTCAATTCCTTACATGTAAATTAAAGAGGTTTATATTTATTTAAGAAAGAAAAAAAATGATGCGGATATTTTTTTTAACTACATTCTTGTTACCGGGGAGTAAATACGGTTAGTCATCCTGGCTGGGAATTGCTCCTGAAGATGGTTCAACGGCACTTCGGGTAGAATTATATCAAGACGGATCAATCGAAACACTCGTTGCTTTGGGTCATATCGGCGGAAAACCAGTTAGTACAAAATAACCCGCTTAAATTTATATAAAATGAAACGTCTCTGGCTCTGGGCAATATCTACTTTAATGATGTTAAAATTGGGAAAAGCAGTTATCAACGATAATGTTTTAATACAAACCTCTTCCATTTCGGTTTAAGTATAATAATAAGCCCGGTTAAAATCGGGGCTCAATAACTTACTCAAAACTTTATCAAGTTTTTTTGTTTTTAAATAACCTTCTTCTG
>JADFPP010000055.1 GCA_022562275.1 Bacteroidota bacterium | reverse complement strand
CTTTTTTTGTTTTCTTTTCTGCCATTTTTTTAACGTAATTTTAAAAATATTTACCAGATTTACTGAATCATTTCCCCGCTTGCTATACTGACCCTGGCTCTTTTCTGCTTTCCGGATTTTTCATCCAAAATAATTTGAGCACCAAGTCTGGTAGGCTCATTAGTTTTAGGATCAAGCATCATAACATTTGAAACATGAATTGAGGCTTCCTTTTCCAGAATACCTCCCTGTGGATTCTTCTGCGACGGCTTTGTATGTCTTTTCCTCATATTAATGCCTTCAATAATTACCCGGTTATTCTTCGGAAAAATTTTAAGAATTTTTCCTGTTTTACCTCTGTCATTTCCGGCAACAATTATTACAATGTCATTCTTCTTTAACTTCATAATAAACCTAATAGTTATAATACTTCTGGCGCTAATGATACAATTTTCATAAAATTTTTCTCTCTCAATTCGCGCGCAACTGGACCAAATATACGTGTTCCTCTTGGTTCATTTTGCGGATTAAGTAAAACAGCAGCATTTTCATCAAATCTTATGTATGAACCGTCTTTACGTCTAACTTCTTTTTTTGTTCTAACAACAACGGCGCGTGAAACTTCACCTTTTTTTACAGCACTGTTAGGAATTGCAGCCTTTACTGAAACAACAATTAAATCGCCTACACTTGCATATCTTCTTCCGCTACCTCCAAGTACTTTAATACATCTTACTTTTTTAGCACCTGAGTTATCTGCAACTATCAAGTTGGTTTCTGTCTGAATCATTTTTTAAATTCTCCTATAACTGCTACTTAGCTTTTTCCACAATTTCTACCAAACGCCATCTTTTATTCTTGCTAAGTGGGCGTGTTTCCATTATTTTAACTTTATCACCAACTTTGCAATTGTCCTTTTCATCATGAGCCATTAGCCGTGTAGTTTTTTTAAAATATTTTTTATACAGGGGATGAGGAACTTTTCTAACGATTGCAATAGTAATGGTTTTCTCCATCTTATCACTTACTACTATACCAATACGTGTTTTTCTTAATCCGCGTTGTACCATAACTAATTACTATCTCCTTCCGTACTTTCTGCTTTTACTTTACCGGCTCGCTCATTCAAAATAGTTTTCATTCTTGCAATATCCTTTTTAACAATACTTAGCTTGGCAGTATTGGTAAGTTCTTTTACCTGATGAGAAAATCGTAGATCAACAAGATTACGTTCCTCATCTTCAATCCTCTTTATAATTTCCTCAGTTTTCATTTCTTTTATTTCATGATTTTTCATTTAAAGTATCCTTGCGAATTATTCATAATCGGGTCTTGTAACAAACTTTGTTTTGATCGGGAGTTTATGTGAAGCAAGCTTTAAAGCAGCTTTTGCCAGGTCAATTGGAACTCCAGAAACTTCAAATAATATTCTTCCCGGTTTGACCACAGCAACCCAAAACTCAGGGGCACCTTTACCTTTACCCATTCTTGTTTCCAGGGGCTTTTTAGATACCGGCTTATCCGGAAAAATTCTTATCCAAACTTTACCATCTCTTTTCATCTTTCTTGTAACAGCAACACGGCAAGCTTCTATTTGACGACTGGTAATCCAATGAGGTTCAAGTGCTTTTAAACCAAAATCACCAAAGGCTACACTGCTGCCACGGTAAGCTTTACCAGACATTCTACCACGCTGTGATTTTCTGTATTTTACTCTTTTCGGCATTAACATAATAAAACTCCTAAGGAATTAATCCGTTGCCCTTTTACCTAAAATTTCACCACGCATTATCCAAACTTTAATACCAATAGAGCCATAGATGGTTTCTGCTCTGCCGTTGGCATAATCAATATCAGCCCTTAATGTATGAAGTGGAATTCTTCCCTCTTTATATTGTTCTTTTCTAGCCATTTCAGCACCGCCCAGTCTTCCTGAGCACATAATTCTGATACCTTCGGCTCCCATTCTCATTGCTGCTGTTATTGCCATCTTCATAGCTCTTCTGAATGATACTCTTCCTCTTAATTGATTTGAAATATTTTCTGCTACAAGATAAGCATCTAATTCAGGTCGTTTAATTTCAGATATCTGTATTTTTATTTCTTTATTTGTAACCTGCTTTAATTCTTGCTCTAACTGTGTAATCTCTTTTCCACTTTTGCCAATTACTACTCCAGGTCTGGAAGTATGAATAGTTAGAATTATATTCTTTGAAGTTCTATCTATAATAATTCTAGATATGCCAGCTTTTTTTAATCTAATGCGTATATAGGAACGAAGTTTTTCATCTTCTTTAATTTTAGGAGCATAACTTTTACTTTCATACCAGTTAGATTCCCAACCTCTAATTATTCCAACTCTTAAACCAATAGGATTTGTTTTTTGTCCCAAATAATATTCTCCTAAATTTATACCTTGCTTGCCACTATTATAGTAAGATGACAAGCTCTTTTTCTTATTCTAAAAGCTCTGCCCATCGGGGCAGGTCGAATTCTTTTTATCATTGGTCCATTATTAACGTATACTTCCTTTATAAATAATTCTTCAGGTTCTACAGGTGCTGAATCATCATTATTCATCAGATTAGCAATCGCTGATCGTAAAACTTTCACAGCATCCTTTGAAGCATGCTTTGTTGAGAAGTGTAGCACTTCCATTGCTTTATTAACCGGCATTCCCCTTATAAGATCAACAACTAATCTCATCTTCCGTGGGGATGAACCTATATATTTATGTACTGCTCTTGCTTCCATTTATCTTAAATACTTTTAATTACTTTGATCTAGCTGCCTTCTCAGCTTTAGTACCGGGATGACCTCTAAATATTCTTGTCGGTGAAAACTCTCCTAATTTATGACCAACCATGTTTTCTGTAATATATACAGGAATCATTTTGTTACCATTATGTACTACGATGGTGTGTCCTACAAAATCCGGTGTAATAGTAGAAGCGCGAGACCATGTTTTAATAATTTTTTTCTGATTGGTTTCATTAAGTTTGATGATCTTCTCCATCAATTTATAATCTACAAATGGTCCCTTTTTAACTGATCTTGGCATATATTTCTCTATTTTTTACGTCTTTTAATTATAAATCTATTAGATTCTTTTCTTTTCTTTCTTGTTTTCAAACCTTTTGCTTTCTGACCCCAGGGAGATACAGGATGACCACCGCCTGAACTTTTACCTTCTCCTCCACCCATTGGGTGATCTACAGGATTCATAGCAACACCACGAACATGAGGTCTCTTACCAAGCCAACGGGTTCTGCCTGCTTTACCCAAACTAATATTTTCTCTTTCAGCATTACCAACCTCACCGTATGTTGCCATACATTCTAACAGCACCATTCTAACTTCTCCCGATGGCATTTTCAATTGTGCATAATTACCTTCTTTTGCCATCAATTGCAATGCTACACCGGCACTTCTTCCTAACTGTCCCCCCTTACGTGGTTTAAGTTCAACGTTATGTATAGAACTACCAAGAGGTATTTCTTTTAACGGTAATGAATTTCCGATGGATATTTCACTACCCGGACCGGAAACAATTTTATCACCTACTTTCAATCCATTAGGAGCAAGGATATATCGTTTTTCTCCATCTGCATAATGTAATAACGCAATCCTTGCCGATCTATTGGGATCATACTCTATTGAAAAAACCTTTGCCGGAATGCCGGGTTTATTTCTTTTGAAATCAATTATTCTATATTTTCTTTTATGACCACCTCCAATATGTCTGGCAGTAATTCTTCCAAGATTGTTTCTACCGCCGGATTTTTTGAGGGCAACGGTCAGAGATTTTTCAGGTTTATCTTTTGTAATTTCATCAAAAGTAAAATTACTTCTGAATCTTGTTCCCGGTGTATTTGGTTTTAGTTTTTTTATACCCATCTATAATTTCCTCTATCAAACCTTTAGACTTCTTCAAATAAGTCTATGGTTTCTCCTTCGCGAAGTGTAACTATTGCTTTTTTATATCTTGCGGTTTTACCGGTGAATCTACCGCCTTTTCTAAACTGAGTTTTTGTTTTACCCGGATGATTTACCGTTCTAATATCTACAACATGTACATCAAACTTATCTTGTATAGCTTTTGCAATTTCAATTTTATTTGCACTTGGAATAACAAGGAAACCATATTTATTTTGATCGGCAGTTAAATTGGACATCTTCTCAGTTATTAAAGGTCTAATTAATATTTGATGCATATCAATTTATCTCCCCGGTGCTACCAGCAAAAGTTTTACTAATTGCCTTTACTGCACTTTTCTGTAAAATTAATACTTGATTGTTTAGAATATCATAAGTAGAAGCCTTTTCAGCTTCCAGCACTCTAACTTTTGGTAAATTCCTGCCCGATTTATAAACTGCACTTTCATTACTGCCAGTTAGTATCAGCACTTTTTTACCTTCTGTGTTTAGTGCATTAAGTAGAGCAGTTAAATTTTTTGTTTTAGGTTTTTCAAAAGAAAAATCCTCAACAACCATTAATTGCTCATCTTTAACTTTGTAACTGAAAGCAGATTTTCTGGCTAATCGTTTAACCTTTTTTGGCAGATCCTGTCTATAACTTCTCGGACGTGGACCGAATATAGTTCCACCACCAACCCATAAAGGGGAACGAATTGTACCTGCGCGAGCAGCTCCTCTACCTTTCTGCCGAAAAGGTTTTGCTCCGCCACCTCTAACATCGCTTCTCTCCTTAGCCTTATGTGTCCCTTGCCTTTTGTTTGCTAAGATTGCCTTTACAGAAAGATAGATGGCATGGTCGTTTGGTGTTATTCCAAAAACACTATCCGCCAAATCAATCTTAGCACCGGAAACACTACCATCTATTTTATATATTTCGAATGTCATTTTGATACCAATTATTTCTTGATCAATTCAACTATTGAATTTACAGGACCCGGTATAGCTCCTTTAATCATTAATATATTTTCTTCAAGATCGACCTTTATAACTTCCAGGTTTGAAATTGTTACATTTTCATTTCCAACTCTTCCAGCCATTTTGTGTCCTTTAAACACTCTGGAGGGAGATGAACTCTGACCTATTGAACCAGGAGCTCTCAATCTATTACTCTGCCCATGAGTTGCTCCGCCAACACCACTGAATCCATGCCGTTTTACAACACCCTGAAAACCTCTGCCAATAGTTTTGTTTCTAACTTTAATCTTTTCACCCTCACTGAAGAAATCCACTTTAAATTCATCACCAATTTTTATTTCGTTAGTATCAAAATCTTTAAATTCTTTCAAAAGGGTAAACGGAGACAATTTATTTGATTTATAGTAACCAAGTAAAGGCTTATTAACTTTCTTTTCCTTTTTACTACCATATCCCAGTTGAACTGCTTTGTAGCCATCTCTCTGGTTAGTTCTAATATTCACAACTTTACAAGAATCAATTTTAATTACCGTAACAGGAATTAAGTCTCCTTCAGTATTAAAAATACTTGTCATCCCTATTTTTTTTCCTAATAATCCAGCCATCTCTATTCCAAATTCCTTAAAGCTTTATCTCAATGTCAACACCCGCTGGAATATCCAGCTTACTGAGTGAATCGACTGTTTTGTTATTTGAATTATGAATATCAATTATTCTTTTGTGTGTCCGTGTTTCAAACTGTTCACGCGATTTTTTATCAACGTGCGGTGATCTTAAAACTGTAAACACTGTCCTTTTAGTTGGCAGAGGAATAGGTCCGGAAACAACCGCACCTGTACTGCGTACTGTTTTAATTATCTTTTCAGTAGACTTATCAATCAATATATGATCGTAAGATTTTAATTTAATTCTTATCCTCTGTCCGGGCACTTAATTCACTCCTTTATTAAATAGTTTAGAAACAAAGAAGGAGTAGAGACTCCCTCTTCGAGAATAACTAATATAATATTTACTTTAATATTTTAGTTACAACACCGGAACCAACAGTTCTGCCGCCTTCACGTATAGCAAATCTTAATTTGTCTTCCATTGCAATCTCAGAAATAAGTTCAACAATAAGTTTAACATTATCACCGGGCATAACCATTTCGGTTCCTTCAGGTAATGTTGCAACACCTGTTACGTCAGTAGTTCGGAAATAGAACTGTGGTCTGTAACCATTAAAAAATGGGGTATGACGACCACCTTCTTCTTTTGAAAGTATATAAACTTCACTTTCAAAATTAGTGTGAGGAGTAATTGAACCTGTTTTAGCAAGTACCATACCTCTTTCAATTTCATTTTTATCTATACCTCGCAGAAGTATGCCGGCGTTATCACCAGCCATTGCAGAATCAAGTTCTTTACGAAACATTTCAACTCCGGTAACAACCGTCTTTTTGTGAAGACCTAATCCGATAAGTTCAACTTCTTCCTGAATTTTAACCTTACCTCTTTCAACTCTACCGGTTGCAACTGTACCACGACCTGTAATTGAAAATACATCCTCAACAGGCATAAGGAATGGTTTGTCGGTGTCTCTTTCAGGAACAGGAATGTAAGTATCAACTGCTTCCATAAGCTCCCAGATTGATTTCAATCTTTCATCATCTACCAATACGTCTTCACTGCTTGCAGCTTCCAAAGCTTGCAAAGCTGAACCTTGAATTATTGGGATTTCGCTACCCGGGAATTCGTATTCAGTTAACAGGTCTCTTAATTCTTCCTCGACAAGTTCGAGCAATTCAGGATCGTCAACCATATCAACTTTGTTCATATAAACTACTATTTTCGGAACACCAACCTGTCGTGCGAGGAGAATGTGCTCTCTTGTTTGAGGCATAGGACCATCATTTGCCGCAACAACTAATATTGCACCATCCATCTGTGCTGCACCGGTGATCATGTTTTTTACATAATCAGCGTGACCCGGACAATCTACGTGTGCATAGTGTCTGTTCTCTGTTGAATACTCAACGTGTGCTGTTGCAATGGTAATACCTCTTTCTCTTTCTTCAGGGGCGTTATCGATACTATCAAATGTTCTCACTTCCGATAAACCCTTTTTTGCGAGAGCCATTGTGATGGCAGCTGTTAACGTAGTTTTACCATGATCCACATGACCGATAGTACCAACGTTAACGTGAGGTTTACTCCTGTCAAATTTTTCTTTTGCCATCGTAATCTCCTTTAATGTTTTTCCTTTTGTTATTTATTTCTATTAATTATGCTGTTGCTGTTGTTTTTTTACCAATAGATTTTTCAGCAATCTCTTCAGCTATTGATTTTGGTACTTCCTGATAATTATCAAACTGCATTGAGTAAATTGCTCTTCCCTGTGTCATTGATCTTAATACTGTAGCATATCCGAACATTTCAGCTAACGGTACGTGTGCTTTTATTACCTGTGCATCTTTTCTGGCAGAAAATCCTTCAATCTTACCCCGTCTAGAATTTAAATCGCCCATCACATCACCTAGATATTCTTCAGGAGTAACAACTTCCACTTCCATAATTGGTTCCAATATAATTGGTTTTGCTTTTTTAGCACCATCTTTAAAAGCCATCGAACCGGCAACCTTAAACGATAATTCATCCGAATCTACATCGTGATAAGAACCATCGTATAATTTTGCTTTGATATCTACAACTGGGTAACCTGCCACGACACCATTTCTCAAAGCTTCCTGAATACCAGCAGATACTGCAGGTATGTATTCTTTCGGAACTTTACCGCCAACAATTGCATTAGTAAACTCATAACCTTTCCCGGCTTCATTTGGCGAAAATTCAACCCGCACATGACCATATTTTCCTCTCCCTCCGCTTTGCTTAATAAACTTACCTTCAACATCAACAGTAGCTGTTATGGTTTCCCTGTAAGCAACCTGGGGTTTTCCAATATTAGCTTCTACATTAAATTCTCTTCTCATTCTGTCAACAAGTATCTCAAGATGAAGCTCACCCATTCCACTTATCAAAGTCTGTCCGGTTTCATCATCAACACAAACCTTAAATGTTGGATCTTCATCAGAAAGTTTAGCAAGCGATTCTGATAACTTATCCTGATCGGCTTTTGTTTTAGGTTCGATTGCAATTTGAATAACCGGCTCAGGAAAAATTATTTTTTCAAGTATAACCGGATCATCCTGAGTGCAAAGAGTATCACCCGTTTTAGTATATTTTAATCCAACAACTGCTGCAATATCTCCGGCACTTACTTCACTAATATCTTCTCTTGAATTTGCATGCATTTGGAGCAGTCTGCTAACTCTTTCTTTCTTTCTGCTAACAGCGTTGTAAATGTATGAACCCGCCTTTAATGAACCAGTATAAACTCTAATAAAGCATAGTTTTCCGACATAAGGATCGTTCATTATTTTAAATGCTAATGCAGTAAATTTTTCATTAGCATCAATTTTTCTTTTTACTTTATCGTTAAGCCCAACATGATGCGCTTCAATCTCTTTAGCATCGGTAGGTGCAGGAAGAAACTCAATAATACTATCCAATAATTTCTGAATACCTTTATTTTTAAAAGCTGAACCGCAGAGAACGGGTACAATTTTTAATCCGATGGTTGCTTTGCGTAGTACCTCCTTTATTTCCTCTGCAGTTATCTCTTCACCCTCTAAATATTTTTCTAGTAATGTATCATCAACATCGGAAACTGCTTCAAGCATTTCCGTTCTGTATTTATTTGCCTGCTCCAGAAGATCCTGTGGAATATCAATTTCATTAAAAGTTGCCCCAAAAGTTTCTTCGTGGTACATTCTTGCTTTAAAAGAGATGAGATCAATCACTCCTGTGAAAAGGTCTCCTTCACCGATCGGCAAATTAATAGGGATTGCGTTAGCTCCCAATCTTTCTCTCATCATTTCAACAGCATTTATAAAGTCGGCGCCTGTTCTGTCCATCTTGTTTACAAATGCAATTATAGGCACACCGTATTTGTCCGCTTGTTTCCAAACCGTTTCTGATTGTGGTTCAACACCACCTACTGCACAAAACAATGCAACCGCACCATCTAATATTCTAAGTGATCTTTCTACTTCAACTGTAAAGTCAACGTGCCCGGGAGTATCGATAATATTTATCTGATGATCGTTCCAAAAACAAGTGGTTGTTGCACTAGTAATTGTAATACCTCTTTCTTTTTCTTGTTCCATCCAATCCATAGCAGCTGCGCCGTCGTGCACTTCGCCCAAACGATGCAGTTTACCGGTGTAGTATAAAATACGTTCAGTAGTTGTAGTCTTACCCGCATCGATATGCGCCATAATACCAATGTTCCTAACCTTATCTATTGCTATCTTCTTTGCCATGTTCATCTTTTTTAATTTACCTTCTTATCTTTATCCTAACTACCATTTAAAGTGTGCAAAAGCTTTGTTTGCTTCAGCCATTCTGTGTGTATCTTCTTTTTTCTTTATTGCAGAGCCTTCGTTTTTAGACGCCGCAATTAGTTCCAGCGCTAATTTTTGTGCAGTTGATTTTTCACTACGTTTTCTTGCAAATAGTCTAAGCCATCTCATTGCTAATGCAATTCTTCTTTCAGGTCTTACCTCAATTGGAACCTGATAGGTTGCACCTCCTACTCTCCTGCTTTTAACTTCTATAAGAGGCTGTACATTCATTACAGCTTGTTTAAATACTTCTATTCCGGGTTTTTTTGTTCTTTCCTCAATTATATCAAACGAATTATATAACATTTTCCGGGCAATTGACTTTTTACCTTCATACATAATGGAGTTAATAAATTTTGCAACAGTTATGTCATTGAATTTCGGATCAGGTTTAATATGTTTTTTTTCTGCTCTTCTTTTTCTCATATCTTATTATGCCTTCGGTTTTTTTGCTCCGTATTTCGACCTGCTTTTTTTTCTTTCTTCTACACCGCTTGTATCCAGTGTGCCTCTAATTATGTGATATCGGACTCCTGGTAAATCTTTAATTCTTCCTCCTCGTATCAGCACAATAGAGTGCTCCTGAAGGTTATGACCTTCACCCGGAATGTATGCAGTAACTTCCATATTATTAGTTAATCTTACCCTGGCCACTTTTCTTAAAGCCGAATTCGGCTTCTTTGGAGTAGTGGTGTAAACCCGCGTGCAAACCCCTCTTTTTTGAGGACAAGCATCTAAAGCCGGGGCTTTATTTTTAGCTAAAATCTTTACTCTGCCTTTTCTAACTAGTTGATTAATTGTAGGCACAAATGCCTCCCGAAATAATTGCTTTTTAAAAAAAATTCAGACATTAAATATACTCTTTGTTTTAAAATAAGTCAAGAAATAGCTTTTCTTAGCACAACATTAAAACATAAAAAATCCGGTTCTAGGTTAAAGGCGAACCGGATATATAAACTGCTGATTTCAATTAAGTTCGTCAACGGGATTGAACTTCTTCGTTTTGAGTTTCTTCAACCTCTACAGCATCTTCAGTAAGTACTAACTTTTCATACTTCTTTAATCCGGTGCCTGCCGGAATCAGATGCCCCATAACAACATTTTCCTTCAACCCATTTAAATGATCTACTTTTGCAGCTATCGCAGCATTAGCTAACACTTTTGTGGTTTCCTGGAATGAAGCGGCAGAAATGAAACTTTCTGTTGATAGAGCTGCTTGTGTAATTCCCAGAAGTAAATGTTCAAAGGTTGCAGATTCCGAATCGCGTCCTACAGCTTGATTTTTATCTTTCTTTTTCAAATCTGTATTAACCTCACGCAATTTAGCTCTGCTTACTAACTGACCTTTTGTAAATCTGGAATCACCTTTTTCCTCTATGTAAATCATATTCATCAAACTTGAATTTTCATCCAAAAATTCATTTCTGTCAATCACATCTTCTTCCAGAAATTTTGTATCGCCCGGCGATACTATCTTTATTTTTTGAAGCATCTGTTTAACTATAACTTCAATATGTTTATCATTTATTTTAACACCCTGCAAACGATATACATCTTGAATTTCATTTACCAGGTATTCTTGTACTGCACTTGTACCTTTAATCTTTAGAATATCATGGGGATTGATAGGTCCATCAGTAATCTTTTCACCTGCCGGTATTTCATCATCAGGTTGAACGAGTATATGTTTTCCAAGGGGAACATTATATTTTTTCTCATCAGACTTATCGTGAGCGAAAACAAATATTTCCCGTGAACCTTTCTTTCTTTCTCCAAATCTAACAATACCTTCTATTTCTGAAACTATTGCAGTATCGTGTGGGCTGCGTGCTTCAAAAAGTTCTGTTACGCGCGGAAGACCACCAGTAATATCACGACTTTTTGTAGCTTGTTTAGATATTTTTGCCAATATAGTTCCTGCAGCCACAACCTCGCCTTCTTCAACCGAAAGATAAGAACGTATAGGCAGATTAAATGATTTTGTATCGCCAGTCTCAGACTCGATAAAAATACTTGGTGTTAGTGTTTTATCTTTGGCCTCTGTGACTACCTTCTGTACGTGTCCTGTTTGTTCATCAGTAACTTGCTGCAAAGAGCTACCATCAACAAGATCAACAAACTTGACTTTACCAGATATATCAGTTAGAATAAGTGCGTTGTAAGGATCGTGATGATAGAGAGCCATACCTTTTTTAATTTCTTTATTGTCTTCTACAACTAACTCTGCACCGTAAGGCACATCGTATTTTTTAATCTGACGATTGTTCACATCATAAACACCGATTGAACCCCTCCTTCCGATAACAACATTAATTTTAATAGCATTTCCGGTAAAGGGATCAGTCTCCTCTTTCTCAACAAAATTTATCCTGTCAAACTTTACAAGTCCGTCAACATTTGTTTCAACCTGTGACTGACTGGCAATACGTGATGATGTACCACCAAGGTGAAATGTTCTTAGCGTAAGCTGAGTACCGGGTTCGCCAATTGATTGAGCCGCAATAATTCCTACTGCCTCACCTATTTCAACCATTTTACCATTCGTAAGATTTCTGCCATAGCATTTAGCACAAACACCTCGGCGTGATTCGCATGTTAAAACAGTTCTTATATAAACCGAATCAATATTTGCATCTTCAATTTCTTCAGCTATTTTTTCGGATATTGTTTCGCCTGTTTCAATTATTAGTTTTTCAGAAATCGGATGATAAATATCTTCCTGAACAGAACGACCGGTAATTCTTTCACCAAGTGGTTCTCTTTCCTGTTCAATATCTTTAAGAGCTTGTACTTCGATTCCAAGAATGGTTCCGCAATCATTTTCTGTAACAATAACATCCTGAGCAACATCAACCAATCTTCTGGTCAGATAACCTGCATCAGCTGTTTTAAGCGCCGTATCGGCAAGTCCTTTTCTCGCACCATGGGTCGATATAAAGTATTCGAGTACGGACAATCCTTCTTTAAAGTTAGCAATAATAGGGTTCTCAATAATTTCTCCAGCTTGCCCGGAAAGCGTCTTCTGAGGTTTCATCATCAATCCTCTCATTCCTGCCAACTGCCTTACCTGTTCCTGCGAACCTCTTGCGCCGGAGTCTACCATCATATGAAGCGAATTAAAACCACCGTCAGCAACTCTAATTTTCTCCATCAATGCACGGGCAACATCATTAGTAGTATGCGTCCAAATGTCTATAATTTTATTATATCTTTCGGCATCGGTTATAACACCTTGTTCGTGCTCATTAAGAACTCCGTTTACCTTTTTATTTGCTTTCGAAATAAATGCCTCTTTTTCATCCGGGATAATCATATCTGAGTAACTAACCGAAATGCCGGCTTCTGTAGCATACTTAAATCCAATTTCTTTTAAATCATCAAGAAATTCCGCAGTAACTTTATTGCCTAACTGTATAAACATCTTTCCGATAAACCCGCCAAATGTCTTTTTAATAAGCAACTGGTTAAAGAAGCCCATTTCATCGGGTACAATTTGATTAAACAGAACTCTACCTGTAGTAGTCTCAATCAACTCATTTTTATATTTAAGCTTTATTTTAGCATGCAGTCCAACAACGTCATTATCATAAGCACTAATAACTTCATCGGAACAGCTAAATATCATACCCTCACCTTTTTCTCCCTCTTTATACTTTGTAAGGTAATAACAACCGAGTACAATATCCTGGGTAGGAACTACAATAGGGCTGCCATTTTGAGGGGAAAGAATATTATGACTGCTAAGCATAAGAAGTGATGCTTCTAACTGTGCTTCATAAGATAATGGAATGTGTACAGCCATCTGGTCACCGTCAAAATCTGCATTGAATGCAGTACAAACCATGGGATGAAGTTGAATCGCTTTACCATCTATCAACACTGGCTGGAAAGCCTGAATACCAAGTCTGTGTAATGTTGGGGCACGGTTAAGTAATATGGGATGCCCATCAATTATTTTTGAAAGAATATCCCAGATGATTGGATCTTTTCTGTCAGCAACCTTCCGTGCACTTTTTACCGTTTTATTATGTCCTCGTTCAAGTAGTTTTCTAATTATAAACGGTTTAAATAATTCAACTGCCATATCTTTTGGAAGACCACACTGATGAAGTTTTAGTTCAGGGCCAACAACTATTACTGAACGACCTGAATAATCAACACGCTTTCCAAGAAGATTCTGACGGAACCGACCTTGTTTACCCTTAAGCATATCACTTAGAGATTTTAACGGTCTGTTATTGTCACTTTTAACAGCCGATCCTCTTCTTGAATTATCAAATAATGCATCAACAGCTTCCTGAAGCATTCTCTTTTCATTTCTTAAAATTACTTCCGGAGCTTTAATATCCATCAATCTTTTTAAGCGATTGTTTCTAATAATTACCCTTCTGTAAAGATCATTAAGATCACTGCTTGCAAACCTGCCCCCTTCAAGTGGTACAAGTGGTCTTAATTCAGGAGGAATTACCGGAATGAAATTAAGAACCATCCATTCGGGTTTGTTTGGTACTTTGTAATCTTCTTCTTTAAATGATTCGATAACACGTAATCGCTTTAACAGGTCTGCTTTTTTCTGTTGCGAAGTTTCTACTTTTAATCTATCCCGTAATTCTTTAGAAAGTTCCTCTATATTAACACTCTTCAACATCGTTTTCACTCCATCACCACCTATCCTGGCAACAAATTTATTCGGATCATTATCTTCTAATTTATCATTACCGTCAGCCAAAGAGTTTTGTACTTCGAAATATTGATCTTCAGAAATTAAATCGTTAATACTTAAACCGGTTGGGCCCGGATTTATAACTATATACGATTCGTAGTAAATAACTTTTTCAAGCTCTTTAAGACTTAACCCAATAATATTACCAATTTTTGAGGGCTGAGATCTGAAAAACCAAATATGAACAATTGGAACAGCCAGGGATATATGCCCCATTCTCTCACGTCTTACACTTCGCTGTGTCACTGCCACACCGCATCTATCGCAAATTATTCCTTTATACCTTATTCTTTTATATTTACCGCAAAAACATTCCCAGTCGCGTGTTGGACCAAAAATTTTCTCACAGAACAAACCATCTTTTTCTGGTCTGAAAGAACGATAATTTATTGTTTCAGGTTTTGTAACTTCACCATGAGATCTTGATAAAATATCATCGGGACTAGCAAGACTTATAGTAATGCTAGTTATATCTTTCATTACATTTTCTTGGATTCTAAAAGCCATTTTTTATCTCCTAATTTCTACTTCAAAAATTTTATCGTTTATATTAATTAATAGTTATATTCAGGCCTAATCCCTGGAGTTCTTTAATTAAAACATTAAACGATTCTGGAATGTTTGGTTCCTGCAAATTTTCACCTTTAACTATTGATTCATACGCTTTAGCTCTACCAGCCACGTCATCACTTTTAATTGTTAAAATTTCCTGAAGGAGTCGGGATGCACCGTAAGCTTCTAATGCCCATACTTCCATTTCTCCAAATCTCTGTCCACCAAACTGGGCTTTTCCGCCTAACGGTTGTTGAGTTATTAATGAGTAAGGACCAATTGACCGGGCATGTATCTTATCGTCTACGAGATGACTAAGCTTTAACATATAAATGTAACCACAAGTTACTTTCTGATGAAATTTCTCACCTGTTCTCCCATCGAAAAGATCAGTTTTGCTACCTCTCTCTAATCCAGCTTTCTCAAGCCAATCATCAACATCTTTATTTTTTGCTCCATCAAAAACCGGAGTTGCGAACTTGACACCCAGTTTTTTACCTGCCCATCCTAGGGCAGTCTCATATAACTGTCCAAGGTTCATCCTGGATGGTACACCTAACGGATTAAGAATAATATCAACCGGAGTTCCATCGGGTAAGTGGGGCATGTCTTCAATAGGAACTATTTTAGCAACAACACCTTTATTACCATGCCTACCAGCCATTTTATCCCCAACAGAAAGTTTTCGCTTTTTAGCTACATACACTTTTGCAAGTTGTACAATTCCCGGTGGAAGTTCATCACCCCCCACTATTTTTATTTTTTCCCTTTTGTAATCTTCTTCATGCCCAGCTCGGACCGCAAAATAATTCTCATAAAGAGTGTTTATATGACTATTATCTTTCTTAGTGCTGAACCAATCAAGCGCATATTCCAATTTAGAAACATCCTCCAGCGAAGAGAATGTTGTATCTTTAATATTAGCTCCACCTCTTATTACAATACTACCATCGAGGTCTTTTATTCCTGTTGTTGTCAAACCTTCACATAACTTAGTTAATTTTTGTACATGCTTAGAGTAATGCAGATTTAAATCATTGTTATGGTCATGTTCAAGTTTTTCCAAAGCAATTTTTTCAAGCTTTTTTGATTCGGGATTTCTTTTCTTCCGACTGAAGAGACGTGTTTTAATAATAATACCCGCTAATCCGGGTGGTGCTTTCAGTGAAGCATCTTTAACATCGCCCGCTTTATCACCAAATATTGCCCGCAGTAGTTTTTCTTCAGGTGTGGGATCTGTTTCACCCTTTGGCGTAATCTTTCCTATTAAAATATCACCTTCTTTAACTATCGCACCTTCTCTAATTATTCCACTTTCATTCAGATTTTTAACGGATTCTTCGCTTACATTTGGAATTTCACGGGTTAATTCTTCTTCACCTCTCTTTGTTTCTCTAACTTGTAATTCAAACTCTTCAATGTGAAGAGAAGTGTAAACATCATCTCTAACTACTCTTTCACTCACAATTATTGCATCTTCAAAGTTGTAACCGCGCCAGGGCATAAAAGCAACAAGAACATTTCTTCCCAATGCGAGTTCACCTTTATCTATTGATGTGCCGTCTGCAAGTACATCATTTTTCTCAACTCTCTGTCCCTCAATTACTATAGGACGCTGGGTCATACAGGTCTCCTGGTTAGTTCCATGGAACTTGATCAGATTATAGGTTACACGGCGAACATCGTTAAAAGATGTTAAGGCTTCAATACTGCCGGGGTTTATATCGTACTTAACTGTAATCTTATTAGAATCAACGTATTCTACAACTCCATTATCTTCGGAAATTATCATAGCCCTGGAATCATACGCCACTTTTTTCTCCATTCCTGTTCCAACAATTGGTGCTTCAGGCTGTAATAAGGGAACTGCCTGGCGTTGCATGTTGGATCCCATCAAAGCCCTGTTAGCATCATTGTGTTCAAGAAAAGGAATGAGTGCTGCAGCCGAACTTACAAGTTGAGAAGGAGCTACATCCATATATTGTACTTGTGAAGGTGGCACAATCGGAAACTCACCTTTTAATCTTGCCTTAACTCTTTCATTCACAAATCTTGAGTTCTTATCCAGGGGTGCATTTGCCTGAGCAATGGTATAACTGTCTTCCTGATCCGCGGTTAGATAATCTACTTCTTTTGTAACCGTACTATTAACAACTTTACGATATGGTGTTTCTAAAAATCCGTACTTATTTACACGTGCGTAAATTGTTAGTGAAGAAATTAGACCAATGTTTGGTCCTTCAGGAGTTTCGATGGGGCAAAGGCGCCCATAATGGGTATAATGAACATCTCTAACTTCAAAACCCGCTCTCTCTCTTGTTAACCCGCCAGGGCCTAATGCTGACATTCTTCTCTTATGTGTCATTTCAGCAAGAGGATTTGTTTGATCCATAAACTGTGACAACGGATTTGTTCCGAAGAAAGCATTAATAACGCTTGTAATAGTACGGGCATTAACAAGATCCTGGGGAGTGAATTGTTCCGTATCTCTCATATTCATTCTTTCTTTAATTGTCCTTGCCATTCGAGCCATACCAATATTAAACTGCTGAGAAAGCTGTTCTCCTACAGTTCTAACTCTTCTATTTCCCAAATGATCGATATCATCCACAGGTTCATTACCATCTTTTAATTTGATGATATATCTCATTATCGATATTATATCTTCAATTGTTAAAATTGTTATTTCCGGGTCAACATCAAGTTCAAGTTTATGATTCATTCTATGGCGACCAACATCACCAAGATCGTATCGTTTATCGTTAAAGAACAACTTATCAATAAGCGCTTGTGCAGTCTCTACATCCGGTGCTTCACCGGTTCGTAACTGACGGTAAATTGCAAATAACGCTTCTTCCTTTGAATTAGCAGTATCTTTGCGAAGAGTGTTTAGTATTAGATCCTGTTCAGCGGAAATGTCCGAATTAATCAATTGAATTTTTTCAACTTCTGCTTCATCTAATAATTCAATGCTTTCCTCGGTTAGGATGCTGCCTCTTGATAAGAAAATTTCGCCGGTAGATAAAACATAGGCATCGCTGGCAACCACTCTGCCAATATATTCTTCAACATTTCCTTGTGTTAAATCTATTTCTTCAATCAGATTAAAAAGGTTCAGAATCTTATCATCAGAATCATATCCTAGTGCTCTTAATAAAGTTGTGGCTGGAAATTTTTTTCTTCGATCAATATAAACGTACATAACAAAGTTTATGTCTGTTGCAAATTCAACCCAAGATCCTCTTAATGGTATAATTCTGGCAGAATAAAGCGGAGTACCATTTGGATGTACAGTTTGTGCAAATGCAACCCCGGGGGAACGATGTAATTGAGAAACTACAGCACGTTCAGCACCATTAATAACAAATGTTCCTTGACGAGTCATAGAAGGAACATTACCCAGATATACTTCCTGCTCAACAGTATTTACAAACTCCTCGGTTTCCGGGTCCTTTGTTGATAATCTTAATTTTCCTTTTAGCGGAGCTGAATAAGTAAGACCTCTTTCAATGCATTCTTCAATAGTAAATCTAGGTTTTTCAATGCTGTAACTTATAAAATCAAGCCTGTAGTTCTCTTTGTTATCCAGTATTGGAAAGTTATTTGTAAATACTGCTTGTAAGCCCTTATTTTCTCTTTTGTTTATCGGAACTTTCTGCTGAATAAAATCCTCAAAAGTTCCTGTTTGAATTGAAAGTAAATCAGGACTTTCTATAACAGGTACAATACTTCCAAAAGAAATTCTACCATTATCCAATTTTGATCCTCCTTAAATAAAAGTTGGTTTTCAATTTCATATCTCTTACTTCGTAGCTAAATTTCATCTGCAAAAGTGATAAGACGGTCTAAGCCGCAAATCACCTTTTCATAAAAAATCGATTTAAATTAATGTGTTTGATAATTACTTTATTTCTGCAGTCGCACCAGCGTCTTCAAATTCTTTTTTAAGCTTTTCAGCCTCATCTTTTGATACGCCTTCTTTAACAGTATTGGGAGCCTTATCAACAATTTCTTTTGCTTCCTTAAGACCTAAGCCGGTATGTGCTCTTACAACTTTAATTACATTTATTTTTTTATCACCTATTCCAGTCAGCACTACATCAAATTCTGTTTGCTCTTCAACGGCGGCTGCATCTCCACCTCCTGCTCCGCCTACGCCCGGAACCATTACAGGAGCCGCAGCACTAACACCAAACTCATCTTCCAATGCAGTCTTTAATTCAGATGCTTCTAGTAATGAAAGCCCCTTAATTTTATCAACAATATCAGCTACTTTATCAGCCATTTTTTATCTCCTAATATTTCTTAGTTTAAAATTTTCAATTATCTCTAAGCTGCTTTACTCTTAGAAATTTCATCTATCACTGAAACCAAATCTCTCATTACAGCTTTTATTGCTCCAACAATACCTGAAGCTGGTACCATAATGCTGCCTAGAATACTTGCAACAAGCTCATTCTTAGAAGGAATCGAAGCTAATTTATTTAGTTCGCTGCCATCGAAATATTCATCTTCAACGTAACAACCTTTTAGTGATAGTTTTTTGTTATTATCAAAATACTTTTTGATAATTTTAGCAGGTGCAATTGGATTATCGCCAGCAAAGGCAAAACCAGTCATTCCTGCAAGGTGATCAGATAATTTATCATACTTACCAGTTTCTTCAAGTGCTCTTTTGAATAAAGTATTTTTGAATACTTTATATTTTACACCTTCTTTACGAAAAGCAGTACGAAGATCACTTATATCTTCAACATTATTACCGCTGTAATTGGTAAGGAAGATACCTGTTGATTTATCTATCATTTCCTTTACTTCGGAAACGATATCCGATTTTTCGTTTCTGTTCATCTTTCTCCTATATCAGAAATTAAATGAATCGTGTCGGTTAGAAACATTTCTTTAGTGCGAAATATATTTAAAACCCTATTCAGCAGTAATTTCATCTCTGCTAATTTTAAGTCCAGGACCCATCGAACTTGAGAGAAATAAACTTTTTACATATTGTCCCTTAGCAGCAGATGGTTTAAGCTTTACAATTGTTGTTATGAAAGCTTTTGCATTTTCAGTCAGCTTATCAATTTCAAAATCAAGTTTGCCAATGGTTGTATGTACAATTCCTGTTTTATCGACTCGAAATTCAATTTTTCCGGCTTTTACTTCTTTTACTGCATTAGCAACATCATTTGTAACAGTACCACTTTTAGGATTCGGCATTAATCCTTTAGGTCCTAAAATTCGTCCAAGTTTTCCTAATTCACTCATAGAATCCGGTGTTGCAATCACTACATCAACGGCAGTCCACCCAGATTTAATTTTTTCCAAAAATTCCTCAAAACCCGCAAAGTCGGCACCGGCATCCAATGCCTCTTGAACTTTTGATTCCTTTGCAATTACTAACACGGTTACATTTTTACCAGTTCCATTTGGCAGAGAAACAGTTCCTCTGATCATTTGGTCAGCATGTCTTGGATCAACTCCTAACCTAATAGCGCAATCCAAAGACTCTACAAATTTTACACTGGAGCTACTTTTTAACGTTGTAATTGCTTCATTTAAAGTATATTCACGAGACGTGTCTACTTTTTCAATTAGATGTTCATTACGTTTTGTTTTTTTCATCTTCATTCCAAACTAATAATTCTAATAATCAAAATTAAATTGATAATTACGTTATTTTTTTACTTCCAATCCCATACTTCTGGCTGTACCGGCAACCATGCTCATTGCACTTTCAATATCAATAGCATTAAGGTCCGGCATCTTTAATTCTGCAATTTCCTTTAACTGAGTACGGGAAACATTACCTACTTTTGTTCTGTTAGACTCAGGAGATCCTTTTTCAATTTTTGCAGCCTTTTTTAAAAGTATTGATGCCGGCGGAGTTTTTGTGATAAATGTAAAAGATTTATCCTTATAAACTGTTATAACAACAGGGATAATCATCCCATCATTATCTTTCGTTTTAGAATTAAACTGTTTACAAAATTCCATGATATTCACTCCCTTCTGTCCAAGTGCAGGACCAACAGGAGGTGAAGGATTTGCATTACCAGCAGGTATTTGGAGCTTAATAAATCCGTCAATCTTTTTAGCCATAATGTATTCCTATCAACTAAATAATTATTTTTCTAATTCTACCTGAACAAAATCCAATTCAACAGGGGTTTTTCTTCCGAATATTGAAACCATAACTTTAATTTTCATTTTTTCTTCGTTAAGTTCTTCGATTGTGCCACTAAAATTATTGAATGGTCCATCAACAATTTTTACTATATCTCCGTTTCGGAAAATTGTTTCCATTCGCTCAGTATTTTCATCCTGGTTTATTCGTCCTACTATTCGTTTTACTTCATCGGGTTGAAGTGGATTTGGATTGCCAACTGTACCGAGAAAACCCATAACAGATTGAGTATTAATAACAAATTCTTTAACCTGGTTATCTAATTCTGCATGCAAAAGAATATAACCGGGGAAAAAATTTTTTGTTTTACTTTTCTTTTTGCCATCTTTAACTTCAAAAACTTTCTCAGTGGGCACTAAAATTTCAAGAATTTTTAGTCTTAACTCCTCATTATCTTCAAGTTCGCCATCAAGAAGATTTTTCACTTTATTTTCATGACCTGAAAAAGTTCTAATCACATACCACCGATCTGCCATTTATAAACCTATTTAAAAAATTCCTTTTAATACAAAATTAATTAACATGTCAATTACGTATGTAAACCCGCAAAGAATGAGACAAACAATTATTACAACATTGGTCGACTCCATTAATTCGTCCTTAGTCGGCCAGGTAACCTTCTTCATCTCTTTAACAACATCTTCAAAAAACTTTATTATTTTATCTTTCATATACTTCCAATATTTTATAAGATTGGCACGTCAGGAGGGAATCGAACCCCCAACCTGCGGTTTTGGAGACCGCTGCTCTAGCCAATTGAGCTACTGACGTAAAGAATCCTATTTAGTTTCTTTATGAATAGTATGCTTGCGATCCCAACGGCAATATTTTTTATATTCTACTCTGCCGGCGTGAAGTCTTTTATTTTTTGTTGTAGTGTAATTTCTTCTTTTACACTCAGTGCATTCTAAAGTTATTATTTCTCTCATAATTTCTACTCAAATTTAAATCATTTAAGCTGACGATCCCGACTTTGTCTGGATAACCTCATCCTTGATTTTTAACCGCAGGATGATTTTTCAATATTTCTTTTTTTGAGCTGATGATCCCGACTTTGTCGGGATGACCTCATCCTTGTTTTTTGACCACAGGATGATTTTTCAATATTTCTTTTTTGAGCTGATGATCCCGACTTTGTCGGGATGACCTCA
>JADFPP010000131.1 GCA_022562275.1 Bacteroidota bacterium | reverse complement strand
CAGAAGTCGTGCAAATCATTTTCAAGTCATTGGCGGGTCGATTGGATAAGGCTAATAAGAAAATCGCTGATTTGACAGAAGAGGCTCGGAAACTCATCTGGCACGACTAGGGGAATTGTAGATTTATGATTTTCCCAAATCAACAATCATAAATCTGCAATCATAAGTTACCTCCATATTCCCTAATCAGCATAGCTACATTTTTGATGGAGCGTTTGATCCAGCGGTGTTTGATTTCATCTTTTTCATAAATACCCAAAAACTCATTATACTTTGGTACTTTGGATTTCCACGTAGATATTACATCATTAAATTTTTCATCTTTTATATCTTTTAAATTTATCAATACATTGTAAATTCCGCCAAGCACACCGGTGTATGCAGACTGAACACCAACACCAACATCCGTAATAGAATTTGGATTGCTATTCTTCACAACCACATCCGCAATCTCTATTGCCTGATAACTAAGCTGTGCTGTATTTAATGGAACGTGTACTGCTTTCTTGAGTCCGCTTTGTATTGCTTCATCTCTAATTTTCTTTTCGTCATCGGTTTTATTCGGTAATCTTCGTGCATTCATATAAGCATTGAATGCATTAGTATCATCATCAACAGCTTTTACCAAAGCGTTTTTAATTTCCTGGCATTTAATAGCTGCATCATTCAAAATATCATCTACCTTTTCGCTTCCTCTTTTATTTGCGGTAAGATTACTTACCATAGAAGAAAGTGAAGCACCCAAAGCTCCTGCCAGTGCAGCAATTGAACCGCCTCCGGGAGCAGGAGATTCACGCGATACTTCATCAACGAAATCCGTTACTTTCATTTCAACAAGTGCATCATCCAGATTTTTCGGTAACCCTAAAACTCTTTCTTCATTTTTGAATTCTGATACATCATTTAATCCAAGTGATTGCACTGCTGTATTGAGAATATCACGAATAGGAATTCCTGTTGATCTCCCCTGTTTTTTCAAATAGAATTTACCGGTCTCAAGCAGAGCAGGAAAAGGAATCATTCCAACAATTTCACTTCCAGTAACAACCAAACCTCTTTTAGCAGCAAGTTTTCTTGTTTCTTCTAATACGTGGTGAGTTGAGGTTACTTTGTAATTTGTAAGATTAATTGAAATCTGTGCGCGGTCATATTCCGGAACCATCCATCCAATTGCCTTACAATAATTAAACTTACCCGGTATCTTTACCGATTGCCCTTCGGGTTTTTCCGGGTTCACCCCATTTAGTTTTAATAATTCAACAAGATCAAAATCGTGTTTTTCTTTACAATGTTTAATCGTTTCATCAATTGTCTTTCCCACAAAGTCATCCAATCCGCAGGGATATTTGCTTTCTTTATATTTAAGGATTTTCGGCCGCTTGTAATAAAACAGACTGTCCGTCTTCCCAACTCTCGCCGATCTCCCTTTCTCCCTGAGTTCAAAAGCGATATCGGTTGCGTGTAGCACTTCCCGTGTGTTTAAACTAATATTATAGGCAATTAGAAACTCCCTCACACCTATTACAGTTGCACCAGCCGCAGAATTAAACTTTGCTGGACCATAGTCAGGCTTCCATTCAGGTTTTTTTAATTTTTCTTCAAGCGCTTCATACTCACCCTGTCTTATTATTGCAAGATTTTCTCTTTCAGGTGTTTGTGCTGATTTTTCATAAAGATAAACAGGTATATTTAATTCTTCACCAACTCTTTTTGCAACTTCTTTTGAAAGCTTAACACATTCTTCAGTTGTTATTCCGCTAACAGGAACGAACGGGCAAACATCCGTAGCACCCATTCTCGGATGAGAGCCCTTATGTTTATTCATATCAATAAGTTCAGATGCTTTTTTTATTGAATTGAATGCTGCTTCTTTCACTCCTTCCGGTGAACCAACAAAAGTTACTACGGTACGGTTCATATCAGGACCCGGATCTACATCTAATAATTTAACCCCTTCAATCTTTTCAATTTCATCTGTGATCTGTTTAATTATATCATTATCTCTTCCCTCGGAAAAGTTTGGGACGCACTCTATTAATATTTCGGACATTTAACCCTCTTCACTTTCTATAAGTGGAAATGTTGAAATTCATTATAATTAAAGAAAAAAATTAAGGGTTTAAGGTTTCTTTTACAAGAAAAGTAAACTAAAAATATATAGAGATTTGGATGGGCGATGAATTATTTTTTCGAAGTTTATTTATGTTTATCTTAATTACAGCACAACTTTTGGTTCTATCAGCTTTTCTATTGTTTATTTTACCTTAGAAAACCACCTGCTTTGCTGGTGGTCATGTCCTTTTGGCTATGCCTGTATTTGTTGAGATGAATTGAATGATGAATATCGACTCGTCTCGGAGACGAAGTCTACGGATTAACGAATAATGATTTTAAGATGTAACATTTTAATCTGTAAGCTTATATCTAAACAAGACAGGCTCAAAATACTTCAAAATTCTAAAATCGTTAGTCGGTGTTCGATATTCAAAAAACAGGGAAAAGCTTAAAGCCCCCTATGGGGGCTAATCAAAGCCACCTTCTTAGAAGGTGTGATTTTTATTATTTATTATACTTTCAAATATCACACTGTTTTCATAACTCTTCGTACAAAGTATTTCAACTGATTTTTATTTTTTTTACTCCAAAAAATTTTCCACTTTATAATATCTTATTCAACAATTTATTTGTGACGATATCGATTATACCAAAAACAATTTTTTCTACCCGTGCTCTTGATTGAATTTCAAGTGTATTAAGGTTTTGTCTCACAACTCTTTTCCTCGCATTAAGCAGAGCTTCTAATTCATCGTCATCAAATTCTCCATTTACACGCATTATCAACCACTTCTCAATTTTTTCTGCTGTTTCATTTACAAAATCAATTTGTTCATCTTTAGCTTGAGAGAGCAGATTTATAAATTCTGTTTTAACACTGTCAAGTACTTCATCCCCAAGTGATTTCAGTACTTCATCTATTGATGACATTATTTATTTCCTTTAATTAGTTGGTGTATTTCTGCGGCTGAGTTCTCCCTTTATCGCAAGGTTATAATTTATTTCAAGTTCGCCTTTAAGTTCTTCAGCAAAAGCATTGCTGTATAGTTTCTGTGTATTTATCAGGTGTTTATAATCAGCTTTAAACTGTTCATACAGAATTTCAATTGCGTTGATTCTTGTTTCATCACTACCTCTCTGTTTTTCATATTCTAATGCTTCACGAAATCTTAAATCACCGAAGTTATACATTTCATCTATTTTATTTTGATTATAGATTTTATCCGGTGCATTTGTAAAATCATCAATAAACTTCAGATGGAAAGCTTTTTGATTTGTAAAATTCGTATAACTAACAACACTGTAAGGAGATAAAAAAAGTCCGCAGCCGTAACTAAAAAATAATATCGTGACGATTAAACGGGCATAGTTAAATGACAGTATTTTTTTATCATCGGCAAGTTGTTTCGATTTCATTATTGTTTAACTCCAGTATTAAAAATTCTAAAGTTCCGCCAATTATTACATCTGCATTATCAAGCCAGCTCCGTCTTTCATAAAAAAGCTGCCATCCCTTAGCGGATCCATCCAGGGTTCAACATCATAATCTTCATTAAAAATCCAGGGTTTATATGACGGTACTTCTTTATTGTATCTGTTTTTCGTTCTCAATATCACGCTCTCATGCACAACAGGTTTACCACGTGTTTTTGTATCCCAGTTTCTGACATGTTTTCTGTATAATCTTGTAAAAGTTCCTCCACGCGAGTTATGCATTGTACCATTGGGGTCGGGATGAAGCATAATTTTATGTTTAGGATAGATACGGAGACCATGAAGCATTGCTTCTTTTATCATCCAGATCAAAGGAATGTCTGAAAGCTCCTGCTCTTTATATCCGCCGCCAACATCTGTGTGCATTCCGCAAAACCAAACCTGTTTTATTTCCTGATGTTTTTTTACTTCTCTATCCCAAAGCTCGGGATGGAATGTCAATCGTTCATCATCTATTGCAAGTGCGTGACGTGCCTGTCGTACACATTCACTCAAACTCAAATCGTGAAACTTATGACGGAAGAACGGGATCCAATCTACAAGAAAATCCAGAGCTTTAAAAGGTACACCTAATTCAGAAACAGTATCCCAAACACCGAGAAAATTTATATTACACCACATAGTATGATGTTTATTTATAAATTCCGCAGCACGTTTTTCACGCTTCCTTTTATTTCTCTTTTTATAAATTTTATAAGCTCGTTTTATAAGCTCCGGACGTGAAGCGGGCAGAATTCCAAACATATGAATGAACCCGGAAAGACTGCGAACAGTTGTTGCACCCCTGCTAAAACCAAATAGAAAAATACGATCGCCCGAGTGGAAATTTTTAAAAAGAAACTCGTAACATTCAAGAATATTTTTGGATATACCCATACCGAAAACGATGCCTGTAAATTTACGCCACCCGGTTCCCAGTCCCCTGTCGTAAAAAATAATCTGGTTATCCGTTCTGTCTTCTACCATATTAAAAAGTTTGTACACATTAGTATTGTTACCACGTCCTCCTTCCTGTCCCGTACCATCTGAAAATATAATTATGTTTTTTGCCATGGCAACTCTGCTTACAGTTAATTATAATATAATGATTATTTACTGAAGTTACGCAAAATCGTAAAACTGCATGTCATGCTCGCGAAAGCGGGCATCCACTGTGCAAAAATAAACGAAAAAATGGATTCCCACTTTCGTGGGAATGACAAACCGGGATCTTTTTTCTGCTGAAGGTGTTTTTACGTAACTTCAGTTATTTAGTTTAATAAATCAAGAATAATTGAACCCGTGATGCTGCCTTGATAAAATTACGCTCACCGGATAAATCAGCAAACATCATTTAAAAAAAAGCCCTGAAATTATTCAGAGCTTTAATTAGCTGGTGAATCCGTCTTCTCCCGATAAATCGGGATTCGCCGGACAGGCGGACTTAGTTGGGATTTTTAAAACAAAAAGG
>JADFPP010000054.1 GCA_022562275.1 Bacteroidota bacterium | reverse complement strand
ATTTTGAAGAAAGATTTAACCTTGCAGCAATGGAACTAACAACAACCGAATCTATGTTACAATTGAGCAGCATTAAAGAAGCTGAAAATATATCGGATCTGACTTTCAATTTTTTAACAAATGCAGACCTGGTAAAATTTGCAAAGTTTAAGCCACTTGAATCTGTAAACAACGAAATGATGACGCAGGCTAATGATATAGTTCAAAACACAATCCCGCAGGAACCTGCACCGGTTGAGGAGCAAGTAAATGTTTAACGATATTACATTTGCATATCCCTGGGTTTTGTATTTTCTCATTTTAATACCCTTACTCCTTGTCTGGTATTTTTTAAAGGGAAGAAAAAATTCTACTTCAATTAAATATTCATCTTTAAGTATACTAAAAGACAGCCCGGTTACATTAAGAGAGCGATTAAGATACGTTCCTATTTTTTTTAGGATGACAGCCCTTTGTTTTCTAATTATTGCACTTGCAAGACCACAAAGTTTTACAGCCGGAGAGAATATAAACACTGAAGGAATAGATATTGCAATGGTTTTGGATATTTCAGGTAGTATGCTGGCTGAAGATTTGAAACCCAACCGGTTAAAAGCTGCCAAAGTTGTAATAGATAATTTTGTTAAAGGCAGAGTTTCGGACAGGATAGGTTTGGTTGTTTTTGCGAGAGAGGCGTTTACTCAATGTCCTCTTACGATTGACTACAATGTGCTCAGGAATTTACTCCTTGAGATACGCAGCGGAATGATTGAGGACGGTACGGCTATAGGCAATGCAATAGCCAATGGAGTTAACAGATTGAAAGACAGTGATGCAAAAAGTAGAATTATTATTTTACTTACGGATGGTGTTAATAACAGCGGCGAGGTTGATCCAATCTCTGCAGCAGAGATCGCAAAAACTTTTGGAGTACGAATTTATACTATTGGTGTTGGAACAAGAGGACAGGCACCATATCTTGTAAAAACTCCCTTCGGTACACGATATCAAATGGTTCCGGTAGAAATTGATGAAGATGTATTAAAAGAAATTTCCGGTATAACTGATGGAAAGTATTTCAGGGCAACGAACAATCGTGCGCTGAAAGAGATTTACGAGAAAATTGATAAGCTTGAGAAGACGAAAATAGAAATAACATCCTACAGAAATGCCAAAGAACTTTATTATAGTTGGTTGGGTGGAGGTTTGATATTTTTATTAATGGAGCTTGGACTATCCGGAACCATATTTAGAAAAATACCTTAATTAACAATGATTAGATTTGCACACCCGGAATATTTGAATGCTTTGTATTTATTACCAGTTCTGATAATAATATTCTGGTTATTATATAAAAATAAAAACAGATTGCTTGAAAAGTTTGCTGATAAGGAGCTTCACAGTGTTATCGTTTCTTCATTCAGCAATGTTAAAAATTATTTCAAGTTCGGAGTAATTATTGTTGCTTTGGTTAGTCTAATACTAGCCGCTGCAAATCCCCAGGTTGGCACTAAGCTACAGGAAGTAAAACAAACAGGTATTGATGTTTTCATTCTTCTGGATGTATCCCGAAGTATGACCGCAGAAGATATAAAACCGAATAGACTTGAAAAAGCAAAATATCAGATATCAAATCTAATTCGGAAGTTACAAGGAGATAGAATTGGATTAATAATATTTGCCGGAAAAGCATACATTCAATTTCCCTTAACAACAGACTATTCAGCAGCAGGTTTATTCCTTTCCGCAGTTGATGTAAATTCCGTTCCCTACCCTGGAACCGCAATCAATTCAGCTATTAATCTTGCTGTAGAATCGTTTGATTCATCTGCAACATCTAAAGTTATTATTGCAATTACCGATGGAGAAGATCATGCGGGTGATGTAATGGATGCTGTAAATGAAGCAGTAACAAAAGATATCAGGATTTATACTATCGGGTTAGGTTCAACCGGTGGAGTTCCCATACCTATGTACAACAGTCGTGGTGATATGATTGGATTTAAAAAAGATAATGAAGGCAACACTGTGCTCACAAAACTGGATGAAGCAGGTTTGAAGCAAATTGCCGCTGCAGGTTCCGGAAAATATTTTAGGGGAAATAATTACGAAGATTATTTAGATAAGATTTACAACGATCTTTCGGAATTGAAAAAATCAGAGTTTGGTGTTAAAAAAGTTACTGATTACGAAGACCGTTTTTATTATTTTTTGATACCTGCAATTTTTTTGTTGATAATTGAACTATTCATTTCAGAAAAGAAGTCACTGTTGTATAGCAGATTAAATAAGAAGTTAGGACTGGAGTAGAAAATATGGGTAGTGATATAAAAAATATATTATTCCTTCTTGCATTAAGTACGGTTCTCTTTAATAGCCACGAAATATTTGCACAATCTTTAAGAGGATTAGTGAACGATGGTGTTGAAAATTATGATAAAGGTAATTTTTCAGATGCAGAGGTGAATTTTAAAAAAGGTGTAGAAAAAGCTCCTGATAATTTTCAGGCAAAGTTCAATTTGGGTGATGCCTATTTTAAACAAAAAAGATACGATGAAGCTATAAAGTCATATCAATCAGCCCTGCCTTTAGCACGCAGCAATAATGAAAAAGCACAGGTTTATTATAATGTCGGAAACTCTTTATTGAAAGCACAGAAAATAAAGGAAAGTATTGAAGAGTATAAAAAATCTTTAAAGCTTAATCCAAATGATCAGGAAGCGAAGTATAATTTATCTTATGCATTGGAGATGTTAAAGAATCAGGATCAGCAAGAAAAAGATAAAGACGAGAAAGAAGATAAAAAAGAGGACCAGCAAAAAGAGCAGGAACAGGAAAAGAAAGATCAGCAAAAAGACGAACAAAACAAGCAGGATCAACCGAAAGATAACGATAAGCAGAAACAACAACCGCAGCCACAGAAAATCTCGAAAGAGGAAGCAGAAAGGATACTTGAAGCTTTAAAGGAAAATGAGAAGGATCTCCAAAAGGAATTAAGAAAAATAAAGGGGAAAAGAGTTAAGACCGATAAGGACTGGTAACGTTGAAAAGAATGGTTTTCATATTAGTTTTATTAATACCATTGTATGCCATAGCACAAACCTTCACGGCAACGGTGGATGAAACAACAATTGGCGATAATCAGCAATTTCAAATTTCCTTTACGCTTTCAGGACAAAACCTGAAAGGAGTTAGGAACCTCAAGCCGCCATCCTTTTCTGATTTCATGGCTCTTTCCGGGCCAAGCCAATCAACAAATATTCAGTTCATAAATGGAGTTCAGTCTGCTTCATATAGTTACAGTTATATTTTGCGGACAAAAAGAATCGGTGTTTTTACCATAGGTAAAGCTTCAATCGAATTCAATGGAAAATTATATGAGACAGAACCGATAAAAATTACTGTTGTTAAAGGTTCATCTTTACCCAAACAAAAGAAAAAAGATGGTCAAATATCGAATGAAGAAATTGCAAAAAATTTATTTATTCGTGCTATAGTTAATAAGAAAAAGGTTTTCTTAGGTGAGCAGGTTACTGTAGTCTATAAATTGTATACAAGATTGAATATTGCTGCTCAGATGTCTATAAATAAACTTCCTCAATATCAGGGCTTTTGGACCGAAGAATTAGAGAGCTCCAACAACATTACATTTTCCACTGAAATGATTGATGGAAAACAATTTCGTGTAGGTACTTTAAAGAGGGCAGCTCTTTTTCCAACACAAACCGGAAAACTGGAAATCACTCCATTTGAATTAACGGTTCCGATACAATTGAGAAGAAATAGAAATCGAAATAATTTCTTTGATGATTTTTTTAATGATCCTTTCGGTGCAAGTCAGACTGTTAAATACAATGCCACTTCAAATAAAGTAACAATTAATGTACTTCCTTTACCTGCTACAGGTAAACCGGAATCGTTTAATGGCGCTGTAGGTGATTTTACTCTCAATGCCGGCATAGATAAAACTACTGCAAAAACAAATGAATCTATGACACTTAAAGTATCTATCAGCGGAAAAGGCAATCTTGAATTACTAAAATTACCAAAATTGGATCTTCCGGCTGGGTTTGAAAAGTATGAACCCAGGACCTCAAAAAATATAAATCGTAAAAACGTAATTTCCGGCAAGAAAACTGCCGAGTACCTAATGATTCCAAGAGTAGTTGGTAAGCGTGAAATACCAGCCATTGAGTTCAGTTATTTCAATCCTGAAAAGAAAAAATATTTTACTCTGCGATCAAAGTCATTTACATTAAATATTACGCAGGGAGAAAAACTTATCGAAGCTGAGTTTGCAAGTAAGGAAGATATATTAAAACTTGGTGACGATATTCGATTTATTAAAACTTTCAATGATGATATTTATAAAAAAGAAGAAAGTATATTATTCACAACCTTCTTTTGGACTGGTGGAATTGTGCCTGTGATATTGCTTTTGATTCTCGTAGGATGGAAGAGGAAGAATGATAAACTTGCCGGTAATCTTGCATTGCTGCATTATCAAAGGGCACGCAAAGTTGCAAAGAGTCGTTTGAAAAAGGCAAAGAAACTTATGCAGGAAAATAATCGTAACGAATTTTACACCGAGATATCATTTGCCCTATTCGGTTATTTAGAGGATAAATTTCATATTCCGAAAGCAGAGTTTACAATTGATAGAGCAGCAGATGAACTGCGAAAAGCTGGTGTTGAGGAAACGTTGATAGAAACAGTTAAAAGGACAGCAAAGGATTGTGAGTTTGTACGGTTCTCACCCGGTGCTGAAAAGGATTCTGCAATACAAAGCATATACGATCAGCTTACTGTTGTTATAGTCGATTTGGAAAAAAATATTGCTGAGGGAAATGGTAAGTAACAGATTGTTCATCGTTATTCATATTTCTGTAATACTAATTCTTATTACCTTCACTCCTGTTAGAGCATTGCAGGTTAATACTGTGATGGAGAAGGGAAACAACTTTTACAGAAATGGTGATTATGATGATGCAATTGAAGAATATAAAAAACTAGTAGATGAAGATTACCTGGGGACATCTTTATTCTATAACCTGGGGAATACTTATTACAGAATTGGAAAGATCGGTTATGCAATTCTCTATTACGAAAAAGCTATTAAGCTTTCTCCATCGGATGCAGATGTAAAACATAATCTTGACTTCGCACATTTCAGCACAATCGATCGTATTCAGCCCTTACCAAAATTTTTTCTTTTTGATTGGTGGGAAGCTATACTGACTTCATTTTCAGTAAATGGCTGGGCATACGTTGTTTTTATATTTTACCTGTTAATTCTGTTGCTAATTGCTGCTTACTTTTTTGCAAAATCAGTAAGCCAGCAGAAGTTTATTTTCTTATCGGGGATTGTTATTGTATTCTTATTCACTTTATCAGTTTCTTTACTTGTTGTAAAAATAAACCGGGAGGCAACATTAAAGAGCGGAGTAATTATAGAGCAAGTTGTTACTGTAAAATCTTCACCCGATCCTCAAAGCACTGATTCATTTGTTATTCACGAAGGATTAAAAGTTAATCTTGAAGATAAGCTGGATAACTGGGTAAAGATTAGATTAGCAGATGGTAAAGTTGGTTGGATAGAAAATAATGTGGTTGAGAGGATTTAAATAATTTTAAAAACTCCTCTTGAGTTAGTTTTATTCATCACAACTAAGTATATTTTGTAAAAAGTGTTAAAAAAAATATGACCTCTTTCAATTTAGAAAAGCAAATAAAGTATTGGAAGTCTGGAGCAGAGTCGGATATTGAGACTGCTGATATTTTAATAGAAAAAGAAAAATGTTTGCATGGTATATTCTTCTGTCACCTTACTATTGAAAAAGCATTGAAAGCACATTTCATAAAATCAAATAAACAACTAGCACCTAAAACTCATAACTTAATTTACCTTTTAAAAAATACCGATTTAGTTTTAGATGAATCAAAGTAGAAATTATTGGGTATCCTTCTTAAATATCAACTTGAGGGAAGATATCCGGAATATGAAGTAAGTACACACGATAGAGGAGATGCACAAAATTATTTCAGAGAAACAAAGGAATTATTGAGATGGTTGATCCAAAAGTTATAGACATAGTTAAACTATATTTAAAAGTTTTATTAGAAGAAGGGATTACTATCACCAAAGCATTTATTTACGGAAGCCAGATACATGGCAATACGTCAGATGAAAGTGATATTGATCTGATGTTAGTTTCACCATTGTTTGATGAAAATACAGACAAATATGCACCAACAATCTGGCTTTCTGCCAGTCAGGTAAGTTATCAGATTGAACCAATTGCTGTGGGCGAAAAAAGATTTCAAACAGATGAATACTCTCCACTTATTGCAATAGTACGACAGGAAGGGATAGAGGTACCCTTCTGAACGCTTCTACTTTAATAAGGTTATATTACCTCTTTTAAATTCATATGTGAAATACGAAGGATTAAAAGTTAATCTTGAAGATAAGCTGGATAACTGGACAAAGATAAGATTTGCTGATGGCAAAGTTGGGTGGATTGAAAATTCTTTCGTGGAGCAGATTTAAATAACTGATATAAATTAATAATTAGTGAAAATTAGTGAAATTCGTGGCAAATGGATTCTCTGCAAAGGCACCTATGTTTACACAATTCTCAACTGTAGATTGCTTGAACAAATCAAAAATATATAGCCACTAACCTGCCCGTCCGGCAGGCGGGTTACACGAATTGACACGAATGATATTTACCTTCCAACCTTGAACTCTAATCATGTTAATAACCACTTCCAAACTGGTCTAACATTAGTTCAGTACGTAAGTAATTGTTCATTACTAATGAACAAAAGTATTTATTGGTATTGAACGTATTTTGATCTTTAATAAAAAACGATTTGTGATTCCACTTTTACCGGTTGTAGAAATAAGAAAACAATTTATGTTCGGGAATATATTTTAGTGATTGTCTGTAAATTGCTTTCCATGTCCCTTTGTTAATTTCTTTATGATTTGGAATTATGAGCACTTGTTTTTCTCCCGTTTCAGAAAACCTAACTAACTTAATATGGCTTTGAATTTCGAAATTAAAATCCAAAAGTATTTTAATTAAATCTTATCCGCTTAAAACTTTAAGACCGGGCATGAGAAATATTGTTAATTTCAAAGCTAGCAATAATGGCAGGGTTGGTATCAAGGTTATACTTTGAGAGATCTTCACCCTCAATGAATAAGTTGATTGCTTCTTTAAGATTATCCATCAATTCATTATAACTTTTGCCTTGTGTTACAATGGGAATGTTAATGCCCTCTGCTACCAAATATTTTTCTCCTTCGTATATGCTAATATTTATTACTTTTCTCATCGTGTTACCTCTCTTATTTATTATATTGTAAAAATAGAATTGTCAGTATAAATATTCTGTCTTTTTCTCTTGTTCAATCGAAACATCAACTATTTAAAATAAAGGTAACAAATAAAATTGAAATAAGATTATATGCTTTTAATATTTTCTTGTAATAGCAAAGTAGAAATGTCAGAAATTAAAATAATTCCATAGGATTGAATTGCAACGCCTTTTAAGGCGTTGATAAAAAAACAAATGAAAACTGTCCGGGCTTCAGCACTAACTTGTATATCCATTTATAAGTTTTTCTATATTGTCTCTATAAATCTTTTTTAAAATTATATCAGAACATTAAAATGCCATACATCAAAATTTGGATTCATCTTATATTTTCAACTAAAAACGGAGATAAACTTATTTCTAAACAACTAAAACCACAATTGTTGAAACACATTAAGGAAAACTCAATTAAAAAGAATATGTATATCGATTTTATGAATTGTGTAAGTGATCATATTCATCTATTAATTTCCCTAAACTCAGAGCAGACTATTTCAAAAGTTACTCGACTAATTAAAGGTCAGTCATCACATTGGATAAATAACTACAATCTTATACCTAATAAATTCGAATGGCAGGATGAATATATTGCTGTATCAATATGTCACTCGCAAGTTAATATGGTGAGAGATTATATTAAAAACCAGGAGGAGCATCACAGGAAGAAGACTTTTCAGGAAGAGTATGATGAATTTATTAAGAAATATGGATTTGAGATAATTGGGAAGTAATGTTCGAGTTATGGCTAAAGCCCCTCCCTATATTCTCTATTTGTACCCCCGCCATGAAGGGCGTGGCAATTCAGTGCTCTTTTAAATAAAATATTTCTCATAATTAATTTTATCTTAAATCCAATTGAGCCATTCGGACATAGTTACCTCCCAAGTTATTATATCATAAAATTTATCCTTTTCGGAAAAACAAATCAATATTTACCAAATTGCTTACCTAATCGTATATAAGTATTTTTACATTAATGGATGCTAAAAGATATAATAACATTAAACTCGGGATTGGAATTGGCAAAGCAATATTCAGCTTTGTAGTTCTACTCCTGTTTGTTTTGTTTGCATATAGTTTGCTATTGGAAAATTATATCTCATCCTTCGTTGAAAATAAATACTTAATTTTTCTAGGTTTTATTTTAATGACCGGGATTGCTTCCTCAGTATTATATGCACCGGTAAATTATTACACAGGATATTACCTGGAGCATAAGTACAATTTATCAAATCAAACTTTTAGTAAGTGGATTTGGGAAAATTTTAAAGGTACTTTGGTTGCACTTGTAATCGGTATACCTATTATGCTGCTTTTTTATTACATACTTAATCAATTTGGTAATATTTGGTGGCTGCCGTTTGCAATTGTAATGTTTTTTGTTTCGGTTGTTTTATCCCAGATATTTCCTGTATTAATACTGCCTATATTTTATAAACTTACACCTATAGAAAACGAAGAAATGAAAAGTAAAATCGAATCGTTGGCAAGTAAGGCTGGTATAAAGATAGAAAATCTTTACAAATTTAATATGAGTAAGAATACAAAAAAAGCAAACGCAGCTTTAACCGGTTTGGGTAAAACAAAAAGAATTATCCTTGGGGATACACTTTTAGATAATTATACAAATGATGAGATCGAAACTGTAATTGCTCACGAACTCGGGCATTATAAGCTGAAACATATTGTAAAGAATATTATGATTGGAACAGTGACCAGTTTTCTTACTCTGTATATTATAGCATATCTATACCAAATTTCTATTGGCTGGTTTGGTTTTTCATCAATAACACAAGTTGCTGCATTACCATTGCTTGTGTTGTGGTCTATGCTGATAGGAATAGTACAATCGCCGTTAAGTAATATATTATCGAGAAAATTTGAATATCAAGCAGATGAATATGCAGTGAAGGAAACAGGAAAGCCAAAAGAATTTGTAAAAACTCTTGAAAAGCTTACTGAGCAAAACCTTGGAGATAAAGAACCCCACCCATTTGTTGAATGGTTCTTTTACAGCCATCCTTCAATAAATAATAGAATTGCTGCAATAAAAAAAATAAGAAATGATTTTTAAAAAAGTAAATAAAAAAACCAGTGATCCTGAGTAACATTTATAGAATTCTGAAAAATTTATCATGGTCATATTGATCCCGATTTATCGGGAGAAATATCTTGGTTTTTATTATAAAACAGACTCTTCACTCCTAACTTCCGGTAGGCAGGTCGTTCAGAGTGACAGTAATAGAATAATTCAGAAGTCTCATTTAGATAGTGAATAAATGATTACAATACTGAAATTATTTTTAATATTTGTTCACACTATATTATGGTCGATAATAGTAATTATTTCTCTTCCGTTCGATCGGAATTTTAATTTGTTTTTTAAAATCTCGAAAGCATTTGCTACCGGTATTTTGTGGATAAGTGGAATAAAACTTAAAGTTACCGGATTGGAAAACTTTTCACCACAAAAAACTTATGTGTTTGTTTCTAATCATTCCAGCTATTATGATATTTCCTCACTTCAAAAATCGATACCCAACAGGATGGCAATGATATTTAAAAAGGAACTTGCCAGAATTCCAATATTTGGATGGCAATTGTATCTTGGACCATATGTTATGATTGACCGTAAAGATTATGAAAGTGCAATGAAAAGTATTGATGAAGCAAAAATGTTGATGGAAAATAAAAATATTTCTATAGTTGTATTTGCAGAAGGAACCCGTAGCGAAACGGGAGAGATTCAATCATTTAAAAGAGGTGCATTCAGGTTGGCAACTAAAGTTGGTTATCCTATTATTCCAGTTTCAATTAGCGGATCAAATAAAATTATGCCTAAAGGAACTTTTAAACTTAACGCTGGAACTATATACGTTCATTTTGATAAACCGATATTATCCGAAGGAATAGAAACAAGGCAGCATGAAATTGAACTGATGAACAAAGTGAGGAACGTTGTTATTAGGAATCATAAGTTAGAATTTGATAATTTCAAATAACAAGAATTAGGATTAAATAATTTCGCTTTTTTTTATAAAACAAACTCTTCACTCCCTTCTTTTGGGAGGCAGGTCGTTCAGAGTAATAGTAATAGATTAATTTAGAAGTCTCGTAATGTTATTAATTTTAGTTATGTATTACATTACAGTTACAGGTGATTGAGTTTTGGAAGAAGTTTACAAGAGAAATAAATTATGATAGTTGGAATAATTCCTGCCCGTTTTGCCTCCACGCGTTTAATGGGTAAACCATTAGCCGATATAGATGGAAAGCCGCTTATTCAACACACTTATGAAAGTGCTTCAAATTCAAAAATGATAAATAAAATTATTATCGCAGTTGATGATGAAAAAGTTGAACAGGTGTGCCGTGAATTTGGAGCAGAAGTTGTAATGACTCCCAAAAGTCTTGCCACAGGTACTGATAGAATTGCTCACGTTATTAATAAAATGGAAAATGTTGATATAGTAGTAAATATTCAGGGTGATGAACCATTTATCAGTGGCAATATGATTGATCTGGCAATTGAACCGCATTTGTTTGACAAAAAAGTAGAGGTTTCAACCTTGGTAAAAAGAATTGAAAGCGTTGTTGAATTACAATCCCCGGATGTTGTGAAGGTGGTTTTTGATTACAACAATAATGCATTATACTTTTCGCGTTCACAAATACCGTATGTAAGAGATTCTATCTCCGATGAAAATGCAATTGAGAATACAGAAATTTATAAACATCTTGGATTATATGTTTTTCGCAGGGAATCTTTATTAAAATTTACAAAACTAAAATCAACAGATTTAGAAAATGCAGAAAAGCTTGAACAGTTAAGAATGCTTGAGAACGGATTTATAATTAAAATAGTTATAACAGAATTAGAAGTTATCAATGTGGATACTCCCGAAGATTTAAAAAGAGCCAGGGCTTATTATAATTGGCTGCAATCCAGGAAAAAATGAAAACGCCAAATAAAATAATATTAGCCAACCTTCCTACACCTGTGGAACAACTATTATTCCGGAAAAGAAAATTTTTAATTAAGAGAGATGATTATTTAGGTACAGATTTTTCAGGCAATAAGATCAGGAAACTTGAATATCTTCTTTACAATGCTAAGCAAAAGGGAACTGACATCATATTTACGTGTGGCGGGGTACAATCTAACCATTGCAGGGCTACTGCATCTGCTGCTGCCAGGGTGGGTATAAAAACTAAATTATTTCTTTGGGGTGAAGACTCGGCTAATGCTGATGGGAATTTGTTTCTGGATAAGATGTATGGTGCGGAAATATCTTTTCTTAATAAAAAGAATTATCAAAACGTAAATGAAATTATGGGCGAGGAAGGAGAACGGTTAAATAAAAAAGGAAAAAAAGTCTATATCATCCCTGAAGGAGGATCAACAACACTTGGCATTATGGGTTATGTTTCATTCATTGAAGAATTGAAGAAGCAAATTGATCTGCAAAATATAAACGGAATATTTTCGGCAGCAGGAACAGGAGGAACAGCAGCTGGTATGCTGGCAGGTGCAGCCAGGAACAAAATTAATCTTAAAATATTTGTTGTTAATGTTCTCTATCCCAAAGCCAAATTGAAGGAAAAGATAATGTTACTAACTGAAGGGGTGATTGCCGAATATAATCTTAAATGCAAATTAGATGAATCAAGACTGGAAATAATTGATGGTTATTCTAAAGAGGGCTATAAAAATATTAGCAAAAATAAAGTAAAATTGATAAGCGATCTAGCAAAAGAAACAGGTATGCTGCTGGATCACGTCTATACGGGTAAGGCTTTTAACGCTTACTATGATTATTTTATTAGAAATGGTAAAGGCAATAAAATTATGTTTTTACATACCGGAGGATTATTTGGCGCTTTCTCAAAAAGGAAAAAGTATTTGCAAAGTTTATAATAAATCTATCAATTATATTCAAAACTATCTTTTGATAACTTTGTCTTAATGAATTTTTAACATTATTTTTGAATATATGGAATGTATTTTCTGTAACATTGCTGAACGGAAATCCGAAGCTGAAATAGTATTTGAAGATGATAGTATCATTTCATTTTTAGATATTCAGCCAATAAATTATGGTCATGCATTAGTTATACCAAAAAAGCATTTTGATAATTTTTTAACAATTCCCCCCGAAGAATTAATCCATTTAATAAATGCAACACAGTATATTGCCGGTGCAGTAAAAAGAAGTGTTAATGCAGATGGATTTAATATAATTTCTAATAACGGTGATTCTGCAGGGCAAACAATTTACCATTTTCATTTTCATATTATTCCCAGATTTAATGAAGATTTTAACTTTAAACCTAAATTTAAAAACTATAAAACAGGTGATATTAAAAATTATGCCGATGGAATTCGTTCTGCTGTGTTAAAGTATAAGGATATTTATAATGGATAAAAAAATAAGAGTTTTAGTTGCCAAAGCCGGTTTAGACGGACATGATAGAGGTGCCAAAGTAATTGCAGCAGCATTACGCGATGCAGGTATGGAAGTGATTTATACCGGGCTAAGACAGACTGCAGAGATGATTGTTGAAGCTGCAGTTCAGGAAGATGTAGATGTTATTGGAATAAGCATTCTCTCAGGAGCGCATATGACTATCTTCCCAAAGATAAAAGAACTAATGGATAAAAATGGATTAGATGATGTTCTTTTAACGGGTGGAGGTATAATTCCTGTAGCGGATATTAACGCATTAAAAAAACTTGGTGTTGGGGAACTCTTTACACCGGGCGCTACAACAACCGATATTGCAGCTTATATTAAAGATTGGGTAAAGAAACACCACCGGGGTTAAAACTTAATTATTCCTCGCGATCTTCACTCCATAATTCCAGCACCTCACCTAATTCATCTTCCCGGATAATTAGTGTAACATCTTGTTGTGCATTATTATTATCAATACATTCGTTCAAATTAATCTCCTCATTTCCCATTTTTTTAACTGCATGAATTTATTTTATCATCGACTCGAATTGTATTTGAACATACTCTGGGGTTGACGGAGATGAAGTATCGGAAAGAGTTAGTCCCCAGATTGTACATATTTCTGATTCAAAAAAAGTGTTGGATTCAAATTCTTTTACATACTCTTCAAATTCTGTTAAATCCTCTCCAAGTACTATTTGTTTATCCCCTTAAAAAATCTATAATAATATTATTAATTTAATATGCTAAAGCTCCCACTAAAGTCGAACTCCTTATAGTTTGAGCTGTTAACTACCTTAATTGAATAATGAAGCGAGGGGCGAATGTTTTGAGGGATATGCCACAAATAACTCCCGGTATTCTTTTTGTTTAGAATTATAGCAAATTGTGATTGGCTTTTTCTATAAAGAAAGATATCTGCTTTAGCTATTGTAGAAAAAGTAAGCCATTTAATAGTAATAGTTTCACCGGGGCTGAAATAGTCATTTTCTTCCGGTTGAGAAATAGAAAATTTTTCAACATGATACAAATTGGGAGAAATAGATCCTATATCTAACCCCTCTTCATTTAATTGTCTGCAACTGGGAATGATTAAAAGAGCGACCGCAGCAGTCAAAAATAATTTGTGGAAATTTCCATTCATAACTAAAGTAAATAATTATTTTTCAATTAAACAAATTTAAATCAATAAATCAATAGTGATATTCATTTTTGCAAAGATTATTTAACCTTAGCGAGCATATTATTGCATCTTTTGTAATAGATCAAATTCCATCTCAGAATAGTTCAAAATTATCAAATAAAACCATTCAGGATGAGAAAATATTGTAAAAGATAAACTTGTTTGCTGGCACGGGAATTGATAACTAAATACTGAGTGCGAATCTCCTATATGAAAATTACATGGTCATATATTCTTATTCTATATAGATTAATGTAATTAAGCATCATATGTTCTCTCCTTGACCTCTGAATCAATTTTGGTTCAGAGGTTTTTTTATTCATAAGTTTATAATATATATTTGTTGTAATCAGTATAGCTGTATGTTCAGCTTGGTAGAAAGGAAATAAATAAGTACAGGTTCTATATCATCATTACTGCTTGAACAATCATTGTTCGGAATTACTATCTACCGCTTATTTCCAATTCATTACCGAATTAAATGACTTTGCAAATCCCGTTAACTTATAATTTGGTATGAATTTTCAATTTTTACGGCATCAAAACTGTAAATTTAAATTGTTGTGAATTATGGTTTTTATTTAATAAAGCATCATAGACGTACTTCTTTATAGAAATGGTAATGAATAACTAATTTCTTGCCTTTAAAATCGCAATTCTATTACATATATTTGCCATCTTATTTTTTAAAATATTTTAATAATAGTTGGGTAAGATGGTAGAATTAAAAAGTTTAAACAATAGTCAGCGTGAAGCTGTTAAATATTTGGGGTCAGCACAAATGATTATTGCAGGTGCCGGATCAGGCAAAACCCGCGTACTTACTTATAAAATTGCATATTTATTCAAAAAAGAGAAATACAAAACTGATTCAATACTGGCATTAACATTTACGAATAAGGCAGCAAATGAAATGAAAGATAGAATCAGGGAATTGATTGGTAAAAAAGCCGATAATTTATGGATGGGTACATTTCATTCAATATTTGCAAAAATATTAAGAATCGAAGCAAAATATACCGGTTATAAAAGTAATTTTTCTATATATGATACTGAAGATTCCTTATCACTGGTAAATAATATTATAAATAATTTAGATATTAATATTGAGGGAATTACTGCTAATTCTATACGGCACAGGATTAGTTTTGTTAAGAATCACATGATTATGCCTAAAGAATTTAGAAAAAAACATGTTAACTCTTTTATTGATGGAAAAATTGCCGATGTCTATGATGAATATCAAAAAAGACTTTTTGAAAATAATGCAATGGATTTTGATGACCTTCTTTTAAAGCCGATTGAATTATTTAAATCGAAACCCACTATTCTCCAAAAATATAAAAAGAAATTCCATTATATACTTGTTGATGAATTTCAGGATACAAATAAAGCTCAGTACGAAATTTTGAAATTGCTGGTTTCACGTAATTGCAGGATTACAGTTGTTGGTGATGATGCACAAAGCATTTATAGTTGGCGTGGCGCAAACCTGGACAATATGTATAATTTTGAAAAAGATTTTCCAAAGCACAAAGTATTCAGATTAGAACAGAACTATAGATCAACAAAAACAATTCTTAAGGCAGCTGATTCCGTTATTAAAATCAATAAGGACCAAATGGTAAAAACATTATGGACTGAGAATAATGATGGAGAAAAATTAATTGTTATTAAATGTGCTGATGAAAAAGATGAAGCACATCAAATTGCAAAATATATTAAAAATGAAATTAGCAAGAAGAAATTAAGTCATATGGATTTTACGGTACTTTACCGGACTAACGCACAGTCCCGTGTATTAGAAGACATTTTCAGAAGAGAAAAATTACCGTATGAAATAATAGGTGGGATTGAATTTTACAAGAGAAAAGAAGTAAAGGATGTAATTGCATATCTACGCGTTATAGTTAATCAGAAAGATGAAGAAAGCTTGCTTAGAATTATGAATTTTCCTCAAAGAGGGATTGGTAACACAACGGTTACCCGAATGATAGAATTTGCAAGAAAGCACAATTTAAGTTTATTCCAAACAATGGCGAGAGTTTTTGAAGTAATTGAAATTAAAGAAAGAATTCAAAAGAATGTAAAAGGCTTCCGTTTATTGCTGGAAAAATATATCGATCTAAAAGATAAACTTTCAATTGGTGAACTTTCCAGAGCTTTGGTTGATGATTTGGGCTTAATACGCATGTTTAAAGCTGAAAACACACAGGAATCTTTGCAGCGAAGGGAAAACATAAATCAGTTACTAATTGCACTTAGTGAATTTTCAGATTCAGGCAAGAAAGCAAAACTTGAAGATATTCTTGAAGAACTTTCATTAATTTCTGCTATTGATACGAAAGATGATGAAAAAAATGTTGTAACGCTGATGACCTTGCACAGTGCTAAGGGACTTGAATTTCCTATTGTATTCCTATCAGGTTGTGAAGAAGACATTTTCCCCCTTTCAAATAGATTCAGTACCGATGCAACTATTGAAGAAGAAAGAAGATTATTTTATGTGGGTTTAACCAGGGCGCAAAAGAAAGTATTTATATCTCATGCTCGGTCAAGATATCGTTTTGGCGAAGTAGCTTATCAAAGCAGATCAAGATTTATTGATGAACTGGATCCTCAAACTATCAGTGAAATTAACGGCGGTATTGGAAGAAAAGCAAACAGGAAAACCAGGAAGGAAGCTTTTTATGAATACTTTGATTCAGTCGACTATGATGATTTTGATCAGGACAATAAGGATGTAAGACCTGGCAGCCGTGTGATGCACGAAAAATTCGGGTTAGGTAAAGTAACTGAAATAATTGGCTCAGGAGATATGGTAAAGGCAATTGTACAATTTGAAGGTAACAATATTAAGCAATTGATGTTGAAGTTCGCGAAGTTGAAAATTCTAAATTAATGAATTATAATATACCGACTAATCTGTAACGAAGGAGTTGAAAAAATGAGTATAGCAGCAAAGAAATTAGCAATTCTGGTTGGCGGTGGACCGGCGCCCGGAATAAATAGTGTGATTGGAGCAGCTACTATTAGAGCAGCTGTTGAAGGTATTGAAGTAATTGGTGTGAAAGATGGGTTTAAATGGATAATGGAAGGTGATATAACCCATATAAAAGAATTGAACATCAGTAACGTTAGCAGAATCCATTTTCGTGGCGGCTCATACATAGGAATCTCTCGTGCAAATCCCACAAAAGATAATAAGCTTCTTGAAAATGCAGTCACTTCTTTATTAAGATTGAATGTGGATAAATTAATCACAATTGGCGGTGATGATACTGCGTATAGTGCTGTTAAAGTTAATGAGACGGCATCTGGAAGAATTAAAGTTGTTCACGTTCCTAAAACCATCGATAACGATCTTGATCTGCCTCATGGCATTCCTACATTTGGATTTCAGACTGCAAGACATATTGGTGTTGAGATTGTTAAAAATTTAATGGTGGATGCCCAAACAACTTCACGCTGGTATTTTGTTATTTCAATGGGAAGAAAAGCCGGGCACCTTGCTTTGGGTATAGGAAAGGCAGCCGGCTCTACTCTTACTTTAATTGCCGAAGAGTTTCCAGTTGATAAGATTAAGCTAAACCATATTGTGGATATTCTTGTTGGTGCAATTATAAAAAGATTGAGTTACGGAAGAACAGATGGCGTTGCAATTATAGCCGAAGGATTAGTTGAGCATCTTGATTCGAGCGATCTTGAAAGATTAATAGATATTGAAAGAGATGCGCATGATAATATTAGGATTGCAGAAGTAAATTTTGGCGAGATACTTAAAATTAAAGTTCAGGAAAGATTGGGAGAATTTGGGATTAAAAGAACTATAGTTGCTAAAAATATTGGTTATGAACTTAGATGTGCTGATCCAATTCCGTATGACATGGAATATACAAGAGATCTTGGATTTTCAGCTTCACAATTTATTCTGAATGGTGGTAGTGGTGCGATGGTATCAATACAAGGCGGAAGATTTGTACCAATGTATTTCACAGATATAATAGATCCTAAAACCAATAGAACAAGAGTTAGAATGGTTGATCCCAGCTCCGAATCATTTTATATTGCCAGAAGATATATGTTGAGATTGAACAAGACAGATTTTGATGACCCGATTGAACTTGCAAAACTTGCAGCAACTGTAAAAATTTCTATAGATGAGTTTAAGAACGAATTTTATTATTTGATAGAAAATGATTTGTTATACAAACATATAAAAGATGGAAGTATTCTTTTAACCGGTACTGAAAGTAATACTGCACACGAACCATTGAAAGAGGTAGTTGATGATAATTCTGCAGTTACTGGACCGCATATCAGTCCGGAATAGATTTATGTGCCTGATATATTTATTCTGATAAAATCAAATATTTCTATCCCTACTTCTTCTTATACTCAAGATGTTCCTCAGAAAAATATTTTTTCGTCATCTTTTTTAATGTAGTTGAAAGTAAAACAATTGCAATAAGATTTGGGAATGTCATAAATCCTAAAGCTGCATCACCGAAAGACCACACAGCTTCCAACTCTGCGGTAGCTCCAATAAAAACAAATAAAACAAATAACCATTTATATGGTAAAATGGCTCTCTCACCGAATAAATAATAAGCAGAACGGTCTCCGTAAAACGACCAGCTAATTGCTGTTGAGATTGCAAAAAGCAAGACTGAAACTGTAACAATTTTATCACCATAAGCAGTTAGCCAGCTTAGTCCTTCCTTAAAAGCAAACGATGTTAAAAGACTGCTGTTAAGCATTTCACCACTAAAATTCGGGTCAATCCTTTCAACAAAAAATTGTGTGTGATGCCATGCATCTGTAACAAGAATAACTAACCCGGTTAAGCTGCAAATTATAATTGTATCGATAATAGGACCTAACATTGCAACAGTACCTTCGCGTATAGGATAATTTGTTTTTGCAGTCGAGTGTGCTATTGCCGCACTTCCCTGTCCCGCTTCATTGGAGTACAACCCGCGTTTTACTCCCCAGAGCATCGTATTTAAAATAACAATAAACATCCCTCCGGTAACTCCGGCAATTTGCGCAGGAGGATTAAAAGCCATACTAAAAATCAATTCAAAACTATTTCCTATTTCTGAATAGTTAGGAATTAAAATAAGAAGAGTTGCGAATACATAAATAGCCGCCATAATTGGAGCGAGGTAACCAGTTACGCGCCCTATTCTTCTTATGCCTCCAATGATTACCATACCAACAAGTGCAGCTAATACTAATCCGTTTATAACTTGCTGATATGAAACTGCAAAGCTGCTCCAAAGCAAATGTTTAACCGTTAGGAAATGATTTGTACCAAGCAGCTGAACAGTTTCGGAATAAATCTGATCTGATACTGTGAACGATTGAATTGCATTACCCGTTGCAAACGAGCAGATAACAGCAAAGCTGGCAAAAGCAACAGCGAGCCACCGCCAGTTTCTGCCAAGTCCTTTTTCAATAGTGTACATCGGTCCGCCGGCTGTGTTTCCATCTTTATCAATATCTCTGTATTTAATTGCTAATGATGCTTCAGCATACTTTAAAGTCGTACCAAAGAATGCAGTTATCCACATCCAAAATAGTGCGCCTGGTCCTCCGTAATAAATTGCCGTAGCAACACCTGCAATATTACCGATTCCAACCGTAGCGGAAAGAGCAGTTGTTAAAGCTCTAAAATGATTCAAATCGCCTGGATCATCCGGGTTATCGTACTTACCCATTGTTACTTTAATTCCATGCCACATGTAACGAAGCTGGGGGAAGCCGAGTTTAATTGTTATAAATATACCCGTACCGACTAACGCAATAACCATTAAAGGAATAAGTCCTAACGGGAGATCTTTACTTGGGAATGATTTGAAGAAATCAAAATTACCAGGGAATGACCAAACGGTTTCGAAAAATTCTACCCCGCCAATTATCAGCACAATTACTATTATACTAAATGCTAAAATACCGGCTGTACTTTTTTTCATTTATTAAATGCTCTTCTTAGTTAGAAAGAATTGAAAATATTATTTATATATGCACTGTCTTCAGCTAAATAAATTTAATATTTTATCCAATATTCCGATAGAATGTAGCAGAACAAAAAATATTAAAACGGGAGCAAAGTATCTTAAAAATATCTTCCAGGAATTTATAACCCAGGGGCTATTATCGAAGAGTTTTTCTGCTCCTTCACGAAGATTGACGAGTGCTTTATCAAAACCCCAAACCCAGGCAACAAATATGGAAATCAAAAGACCGCCAAGAGGCAGTAATATATTGGATGCAATGAAATCAACAAAAGCAAAAAAGTTTAATCCGAAAATTTTAAAATCGGCTAACACATTAAACGAAAGAGCACTTGGAATACCAAGAATGGAAATAACCAAAGTAAGCACAATTACGGCTTTATGTCTTTGCCAACCTCTTTCATCTACAAAATAGGATACAACAACCTGAAGCAAAGATATTGCTGAAGTTAAAGCTGCAATTGTAAGTAGAACGAAAAAAAGAATTGAAAAAATGTAGCCACCCGGCATCTTTATAAAAACACTTGGTAAGGTATGAAAAATTAATCCTGGTCCTGCCGCGGGATCCAAGCCAACTGCAAACACGGAAGTGAAAATTGCAATGCCCGCTATCAATGCTATAAAAGTATCGAGAAAAACAATTTGCAAAGCAGAGTTAGGAACACTTGTTTTTTTAGACATGTAACTGCCGTAAGTAAGCATGGCACCCATTCCCAAACTCAAAGTGAAAAACGAATGTCCTAAAGCAATTAAAACTGATTGAGGACCTATTTTACTCCAATCCGGTTCCCATAAAAACTTCATTCCGTTTTCTGCTCCATCAAGTGTAAGTCCGCGTATCATCAGGATAATTAATAGGATAAAAAGAATTGGCATCATAATTTTACTGCCACGTTCAATTCCTTTTCGAATTCCCGCCCAGACAATTACAGCAGTGATCAGCATAAATAAAATAAAATATCCAAGATTCCAGAAAACATCTCCCACAAGGCTGTTAAAATAATCCGCTGATGAAGTTGGTTCTGTGAAATTGTAAAAACTTCCTTTTACAGATTCAACAATGTAGCCGAGCGCCCAGCCAGCTATAACAGCGTAGAATGATAAAATTAAAAATCCACCGACAATTCCCATTCCGCCAACGCTTGCCCAAAATTTTGAATTACTTAATTTGCGAAATGCACCTACCGGGTCTCGTTGTGTGGTTCTGCCTATTAGTATTTCGGCAATTAAAACGGGAAGACCTATTACTGTGATACATATTAAGTAAACAATTATAAAAGATGCACCGCCGTTTTCTCCGGCGATGTAAGGAAATTTCCAGATGTTGCCCAGCCCGATTGCAGAACCTGCAGCTGCCAAAATGAAACCGGTTTTTGATCCCCAATGCTCTCTTTTCTCTGCCATACTGCTCCGGTAGGTTTTTATTAGAAGATATTGAAACTTTTAATTTTGAATAAGTTGATGTGGAATATGAGGACTTTGAACTTTAATTTCAAATGAAAAGAGGAAAAATATTGAATAAGTTTCAATATAAATTCTTATCGAACAGAAATAAGATTTAAATATTTTAACTAAGTTTAATATTATTTTATCATACTTAATACTATTATACTACAACCCAATAAAAATCTGTTTTTTAGCAGGATTTTTATTTCAAACTTTCTGAACTACAAAATAATAAATAATGAATTAGCCTGTTCTAAAAAAGTATGTTTAACAAAATTATGTTTTGTTTTTTATTTAAAAAGCTGACTCGATTTCCTCCTAATTAACCTTTTTAGATTTGGCTCATAAATTCTTATTTTGTTTTTTTGAATTCCGAATATCGATTAACGAATAATGATTTCAGATTTTTTTATTGATTGAATTGCAAACGATGATTTTAAAATTGTGGTATAAGTTTGTTTTGTTTGTTCCATCCCTTCTGTACCATTTCATAATTTGTAATTCATCACTCATAATTCATCATTAATTCTAAAATCAAAAATCGTTAATCGGTGTTCTTAAATCAATTTGTTTGCAACTATGCTACATTAGGGTTTAGATGGCAAAGACTCTTAAATTAAGTTATCATCCAGACACACTATATCTAAAACATTCCTTTACTGTTTCATCTTTTTCAAGAAATGAAACACCGGTAGTTTTTACGGAGATCGAATACAACGGCAAAGTTGGTTATGGTGAAGCTTCATTGCCTCAATATCTTGGTGAAACTCAGGAAAGTGTGATGGACTTGTTA
>JADFPP010000053.1 GCA_022562275.1 Bacteroidota bacterium | reverse complement strand
CAAAGGACTCCTTCGGAGAAGAATCTCTACCCTCGTAATCGTAGAGTTTCTTCACCCCGATAAATCGGGATTCAGAATGACGAACTGCTTTTGTTGGTTATGATAAGAAAAGTGAAATCATTTTCGCAATGTCATTCCAACGGAACAAAGTGACGATCAGGAATCCCATTATGTAATCATAGGAGGCTTCGCGTAACCTTGTTTAATTAAAAAAACAATTATTTAAAATTGACAACACCTATTGTATTCCAACATTTTTGCTATGCTGCGCCCCCCTTTAAGAGGTTATGCAAAGGTTCCTCATAGGGATTCCCGCTGTTGCGGGAATGACATTTAAATGCTGTTCAATTCATTAGCATTACAGCAGGCGTTCCTTCAGGGCTTTTGCAACTGCTCCGCTCAATGTGTGAACTTCAAGTTTTTCATAAATATGACGGATGTGTACATCAACTGTATGATAGCTGAGAAATATTTTTTGGGCAATTTGTTTTTTGCTCAAACCATCCACTAATAATTTTAATATTTCGTTTTCCCGGTCTGTGAGATCATAACTGGCTACCGGTGCGGTCATGTTTTTGAATAAATCAAGGACTTTTTTTGCAATGTTGGAGTTCATCGGTGCACCGCCGTTCAGTACTTCTTCAATAGATTCAATAATTTTACCGGGGTGCATATCTTTTAACAAGTAACCTGCCGCTCCGGAACAGACAGCTTTGAAAATATTATCATCATCGTCGTGAATTGTAAGCATTATTATTTTTGTTTCGCGGCTGAGATCTTTGATATAGCTGATACACTCAACACCGGTGATTCCCGGCAGCCCGATATCCATCAAAACCACTTCGGGTTTTAATTCCTTTTGCTCAATATCTTTCAATGCGTCTTCGGCTGAAATATATGAGCCGGCACATTTCATTTTGCTGCTTTTGTTTATAACATTAGCTAATGATTTCCTGAACAGATCATTATCTTCAATAATTAATACTTTTGTTAAATCATCGCTCATATCTCAATCCTTTTCCTGAAGAGATTCATACATAAATTTTAAATTCATTTTATAGAAATTGCTTAATAACCAATCTCCATAATCTTCCGGTATCTTCAGTTCGTCAATATCTTCAGCACTCTTTCCTTCGTTCACTAAATTAAGTGCTTTAAGTTTTATCATTTCAATGTAGTCTGTAATTGTAACGATATCATCTTTGCTACCCACCCTACCATGACCTGGAATAAATGTATCAGCATCCATTTGTTGAATATTATTCAAAGTTGTGATCAAATTTTCGGGATAACCGTCTGCCAGCCAGGGATGGTTATTAATAAAGAGAAGATCACCCATGAATATTATTTTCTCCTTTGGAAGAAAAAGTATAAGATCACTTTCGGTATGTCCTTTTTGAAACTCAATAAGTTCCGCCGTACGCTCCTTACCATATAAAATCAGCTTATCTTCAAATGTTATATCCGGAATTGCTGTTTTCAATTCCGAATTTGATGTGGCTAATGCTTCAAAATATCCAACCCACATAACTAGTTCAATTCGTTTTACAGAATCTTTTTCTGCTTGTAATTCTGCCTTAAGTTGAGCGAGACGCTTAGGTGCATATTCTTTTTCATCTGCAATTGATTCCGGTTCATGTTTAACAATATATTCTTGTGTAGTTGTAGTGCTGATGATAGAAGCACCGGGTACAAAAACCTGGCTGCCGCGAATATGATCATTATGAAAGTGGCTGTTCACAACAAAAGTAATTGGGTTATCAAATAATGTTTCGGCTGCAGTGCGAAGATCCAATGCGGCTTCAGGCGTAATAAACGGATCGAATATAAGCGTTTTTTCTCCAAGGTTTATTATACCTGCATTACAAATAGCGTAACCGCCATTTATATGTATTGCGGCATAAACTCCCTCGGCTAATTTTTCCAGACGAAAATGTTTTGAATCTATAGTTTGAGCATTTACAATGCAAACCGGGAATAATAGAATGAGTGCGCAGATACAAACAAAAGAAACAACACCCGGTTTTATCTTTTGAATGATTTTATGATTTAAAAGACCAGGGGATTTCATTTTTGTTATTTCCTTATAAAGTTTATTGGTACATTACAAAAAAAAGATTTTCTATACAATAACGTAATCACGTGATATTTAAATGAAGAGTGATTTTTGTTCCTTCACCTAACGAACTTAAAATATCCAATTTACCGTTTATTTGTTCCGCCCTGCTTCGTAAATTCAGTAAACCATTGCCTTTTTTCACCGTAGATTCTTCAAAACCAACACCGTTGTCTTCAACTTTTATTGAAAGATTATTTACATCTTCTTTAATACGGATATTAATTTGTGATGCATGAGAATGCTTGATGATATTGTTCAGAATCTCTTTAAAGATAAGATAAACATTTCTTTTAACTTCCGGATTAATTTTCTTAACCGATTCTGTTTCAGGACTAACAAAGTTAAATTCAATATTTGCAAGCATCGAGTTAGCCGTTTCTTTCAACCTGCTAATAAGATCACCCTGTCGATCGGACATAGGATTTATGAACCACACAATATCGCGAATACTTTCTGTAGATTTGTTGGCAGCTTGGTTAACATCTAAAAATGCTTCTTTTATTTCCTTTGAAAGACCGGGTTGATTTTGTAACATTCCACTTATCAAAGATATGCTGCTCAAATTGCTGCCGATCTCATCGTGCAAATCTGTAGCTATTCGTGTTCTTATTTGCTGCTTCTCAATTTCCTTTTCAGCTTGAATTGTTTTCGCATGCAGCTCCGCTTCTCTAAGCTTTGCCGCTTCCCGCTCCCGTCTAAGCCGTTCGTCTTCTTTACGTTTTCTTTTGTTAATCTCATATCTCCTGAATCCAACCAATGCGGCAAATAAGATAAGCACATAAATAGTGTATGCCCACCAGGTTTCCCAGGGCGGCGGGGTGATAATGATAATAACTGCAGCTTCTTCTTTGCTCCATACTCCATCGTTATTGGTACCCCTCACTTTAAAAACATAATCTCCCGGATCAAGATTTGTGTAAGTAGCTAAACGTCTCGTACCTGCATCAATCCAATCCTTATCAAAACCCTCCATCATATACGCATATTTATTATTCTCAGGAGCAGTATAATCAAGCGCTGCATATCCAAAAGAAAAAACGTTCTGCTCATAAGTTAAAATGATCTTATTTGTTGCTGTGATAGATTTATGGGCGGATAGTCTTGCTTTCTTCTCTTCTTGATCAATTGGTTTTCCATCAGTTCCTATGGAAACGGGTTTATTAAATATTTGAAAATCAGTAATGACAACGGGCGGAATATAGTTATCATCTCTTATACTATCCGGATGAAAAACATTAAAACCATTCACACCACCGAAATACATTTCTCCGTTTCTTGCCTGTAAATAGGCATTGTAATTGAATTCATAACTCTGTAACCCATCACTTAGATCAAAGTATGTAAAAATATCTTTATCAGGATCAAATTTTGTAAAACCATAATTTGTACTTATCCATAAATTTCCTTTTTTATCTTCCAGTATTCCCAATACTGTGTTGTTAGGAAGTCCGTTCTGCTCAGTATAATGTGTAAACAAATTTTGCTCAGTGTTAAATTTGTCAAGCCCGTTTTCAGTGGCAATCCAGATTACATTCCTTTCACCATATTTATCTTCGTGCAGGGTAACTACATTATCATTACTTAGACTATTATTATTTCCGGGATCGTTGAAATATCTAACGAATTGTTCTTTCAATCTATCATATTTATTTAACCCCTTTATCGTTGCAATCCACAGTACACCATGGCTGTCCTCATAAATTTTTCTTATATAGTTGCTGCTCAAGCTTGTTGAATCAGCAGGGTCATTATTAAATGATGTGAAATTCTCTTTGTTTTTGACATCATTGTTTAAACGGTATAAACCGTTATCTGTACCAAACCATAATTCACTATAACTGTCTTCATAAATTGCCATAACTTTTCCAAATTTTAAGCTATAAGGATATTTGGGGTTGTTCCTGAAATTTGAAAAATAGACATTTAAACTTTTATCCATATTTAGTTGACATAGCCCGCGTAATGTTCCTATCAGAAGTTTTCCACCGGTTGGTCTTGGATCATTATAGATTGAAAAGATTATACTGTGTACCAGGCTGTTTTGATTGCCAGGTTCGTACTTATACTGTTTAAAATGTGGTTTATTACCAGCACTTTGCGGATCATAGCTGTTTAATCCGTCTCCCGTTCCAATCCATATTATACCTTCATCATCCTGATAGAATGCTTTAACATAATGATTACTGAGACTATTCGGATTTTCAGGTTCCTCCGTATAATGCCTGAACTTTTCTTTTTTCCTGTCAAATTTACAAACGCCACCGCCGGAAGTTCCAAACCAAAGCGCACCGGCTCTGTCTTCATAAATCGAATAGACAACGTTACTACTTAAACTATGCGGATTAAATCTCTCTCTTTTGTAGTGAGTAAATATCTCTAATTCAGGATCAAACCGGTTCAATCCCCCACCGAATGTCCCGATCCAAATTTTACCCAATATGTCTTGATGGATTGATAGAACAGAATTATCACTTAAACTATTATAGTTGCCCGGGTTGTATTTATAACGGATGAATCGATCTTTATCTTTTATAAGTTTATTTAATCCACCGCCATAAGTTCCTATCCAAACCACATTTTCATTTTCATCCGGATTAACATAAACAGCTCTAACATCATTACTGCTTATACTTTGCGGATTGCCCGGATCATTTAGGTAACGAATAAATTTAGCTTGGCTGTACTTTAAATTATTTACTTTAGTTTCAGCATTACCATGATCAGCCGGTAGAATAAGCTTATTCAATCCATCAGCCGTACCTATCCATAAAATACTTTCGGTGGTATCAGGGTCTGCATAAATTGAATAAACCATATTGTTGCTTAAAGATGTGGGATCTTCTGAATCAAAAGTGAAATTGATAAATTTAACAGTAAGCGAATCACTTTGAATTAATAATGATAAACCTCCCGCAGTTCCAATCCAAATTTTGCCCGATGGGTCTTTATAAATTGTGTTAATCTGATTATTACATAAGCTTGTCGGTTTTTCAGGATCATGAGAATAGCGTGCAAATTTATTATAAACTGGTTCAAACCTATTTAACCCATCAATTGTTCCGATCCAAATTACATCTGTATCTGCATCAGAAGATTCGCAAATAGAGGTGATACGACTATTTGAAAGTGAGTTTTGATTTTGAGGATCATTCTTGTACAACGTAAAATCATAGCCATCAAACTTATTAAGCCCATCAGTTGTACCAAACCAAATAAATCCGGCTTTGTCCTGAATAATAGCATATACGTTCGCCTGAGATAATCCCTGCTCAATTGAGATACGATCGAATTTTACATCCCCTGTTTGGGCATAAAGATAAAGAGTGAAAGCAAAAATAAATATTACGATGAAACAAAATATTTTAATGTAATTGGTCACCGAATTAAATTCTAAAAGTACTGTTAAAAAATTTCAATTTTTAGGATAACTTTCTTGCAAGGTTAGGTATCCTTTCCCATCCGGTTTGTAAATTAATATAATTATCTGAAATCCGTAAGACAATTTACAGAAGCAAAATTCAATTGATTCATTATTTTCTGCTAACAATAATTATGAATAACGCAGCAGCATTATAAAGTAATAAACAGATTCATACTGTAGAAACTGTAAATGCTGCGTAAAATAATTTATCAATCAAAATAAGTTGATCTTTGCGGGTTTTTCAGATGAGCGAGAATTTCCTTTATATGTTTATCATTTGTCCTGTTAAGCGATAGCGGTGGAAGATCATCAAAACTAAAAAAGCTTACATCCTGAGTTTCATCACTCGTCTCAGCTTCACCTCCGATAAGCTTACAAAGGAAAACAATTTTGAAAGCATGAAAAAATTCCAACTGCCCGTCCAAACGGTTTGCATCAAAAACGCCGATAACTTTCGTTGGCTTTACATCATAGCCGCTTTCCTCTTTTGTTTCTCTTTCTGCCACTTCGGAAGGAATGTCTCCCACATCAGCCCAGCCACCGGGCATTGCCCATCTTTTATCCGATATTTCCTGAACTAAAAGAATCTCTTCGTCTTTTATAATTGCTGCCCGTACATCAATTTTAGGAGTAGCGTATCCCGGCTGCTTCATCATCACTTTTTCTACTGCTTCTTTTTCAAGCGAAGTATGATGCTTAACTATTTCGGCAGTTATTTCGGTTAATCTTTTGTAACGCTGTTTTTCATAATCAGTAACGGCAAATGCTAAACCGGTTTGACTAAGCTGCTGAATTTCTCTTGCCCATTTGAGCCATTGGGGAATTTTATTTTCATTCTTCATAATTACAATGGTTTTATAATACTAAGTGTTCCCTAATGCTCTAAGTGTCTCAGTGGTGAATTTTTCTTACCACTCAGGCACTAAGATCACGTAGTTTCACTAAGAAATCAAAACGGATTAGTGGCCCAAACCGTAACTTCCGGTATGAAACCTCTGTTATCCATTTCTAGTGTTGAAATGATTGTATGAGAAATTTCTTCACTTCTTAATTTATTCGGAACCTCTTCGCGTTCCTTCCTTTCAGAATTACCAAATGCAGTTGTAACTTCACTCGGATTTATAAGTATAACTCTTACATTATATTTTCTTAAATCTGCCTGCCAGCATTGTGTCATTCCTCTCAGCGCAAATTTAGATGATGCATAAACTGTTCCATTCGCATATCCTTTCAATGCTGCAGTGGATGCGATGTTCACAATGTTTCCATAATTCTGCTTCTTAAATATTTGTGCGGCTTTGCTTCCCATCATCGCTGCACCAAAAACATTTACTGCATAAACATGATGGAAAGCATTCATATCTAATTCAGTTATTTCTCCCCAGCCACCGCCAATACCGGCATTGTTTATTAAGCAATCAAGTTTGCCGAATTTCTGTAAAAATAATTCGTATGTTTTATTAACATCGTCCTCCTTACTTGCATCTGCATGAATTGGAAAAGCACTAATCTCATTTGCTACTTTTTCAAGCTTAGATTTATCTCTGCCAGTAATTCCAGCTTTACCTCCCCTTTCTATTAGCATTTTTGCTGTTGCTCTACCTATTCCGGCACTGCCTCCCGTTATTAGAAATGTTGAGTTTTCAATTATCATTACTTGCTCCAATTAATTATTTGGCTTTGGGCAAAGTTAAGAATGTCTTTAACAAGACAAAAACAAAATTTTGTGATTCAGTTTTAATTCTTTTTATGTAAATTAGTGGTACTTTAAATTACAACAACAATAAAAGTATAAAGAATGAGAGACTCTTACTTATCAATAACCAAAGATGTTTATAAAGAAGCCGCACTAAATCCCGATAGGGGTTTATGCTGCACTACAACACCTGTGTGGCAGCTGCCTGATCTTAATATTCCTGAAAAAATGCTTGAGATGAATTACGGCTGCGGCAGTACAGTAAATCCTAGAGACCTCGTGAACGAACCATCAATTCTTTATGTTGGCGTGGGCGGCGGAATGGAAATTTTTCAGTTTGCATATTTCAGCAGAAAGAAGGGCGGGGTAATTGGAATTGATCCCGTTACTGAAATGATAGATGCATGCAAAGAAAATTTAAATGAAGCAGAAGAATCGAATGGTTGGTTTAAATCAGAGTTTGTTGATTTAAGAGAAGGTGATGCATTAAGTCTTCCGTTGAAGAATGAAACGATAGATGTAGCAGCACAAAATTGCCTATTCAATATTTTTCATGATGAAGAGCTTGAGATTGCATTAAAAGAAATGTACAGAGTTCTGAAACCAAATGGAAGATTGGTTCTATCCGATCCTGTTTGCGAGCATGTTATGCCGGAGAATCTTAAAAATGATGAGCGGCTTCGTGCATTATGTTTAAGCGGTGCACTTCCGTTAAACGAATATTTAAAAAGATTAACATCAATCGGGTTTGGTACAATTGAAGTGAGAGCTAAAAGACCATATCGATTACTCGACCCAAAACATTATGATACAAATGAATTAATTTTTATTGAAAGTGTTGAGATTTGCGCAATAAAAGACCCAATGCCTGAAGACGGTGTATGTATCTTTACAGGAAAGACTGCAATTTATTATGGAGAAGATGAATTATTTGATGATGAAAAAGGACACATCCTTTTACAGAATCAACCATTAGCTGTTTGCGATAAAACTGGGGGTGCACTTGCCTCCTTAGAAAGAGATGATATTTTCATATCCGAATCAACTTACTTTTACGATGGCGGCGGGTGCTGCTAAACATTCTTGAGAGTTTTGCACCTCCCCTGTCATTCCAACCAGTCTGCCGCCAGGCAGGCTTGATTTGGAATCTACCCCTGTTATTGAGATTCCCGCTTTTGCGGGAATGACACTTCACTATTATTCTCAACCTGTCTGTCGCAAGCAGGTCAGCGAGCCATTATGAGCCTGTAAAAAATCTTCCCTCATATCAGATTCAAATTGAATTCCTTCTCATCTTTCTCTAACTTTTGATATAAATATTTCCTAAATACAACTCATTTCATTTTTCAACGAACATTTACAGGTACAAACATGATCAAGAAAATCTCTTTGCTGTTGATATTAGTAATTATTTCATCATCTCTAATATTCGCACAAGACGATGATGATGAAAAAGATGAAGATAAATCGCCTTATAAATCATCAACGTTTGACGGATTAAAATTTCGTTTGCTTGGTCCGGCTATTACATCCGGACGTATTACAGACTTTGCCGTTAATCCAAATAACTATCATGAGTTTTATGCTTCTGTTGCATCCGGAAATGTTTGGAAGACCACAAACTCAGGCACAACGTGGGAACCTATATTTGATAAATATAATTCGTATTCAATTGGCTGTGTTACACTTGATCCTAACAATCCGCACGTTGTTTATGTTGGGACAGGTGAGAATAACAGCCAGCGTTCTGTTTCCTGGGGTGATGGTATATACAGATCGGAAGACGGAGGAAAGAGCTTTAAAAATATTGGATTGAAAAAATCGGAACACATTGCAAAAATTTTAGTCGATCCGAGAAACTCAAAAGTTATTTACGCTGCAGCACAAGGACCGTTGTGGGGTCCCGGTGGAGAGCGGGGGCTTTATAAATCTACAGACTATGGCGCTAGCTGGGATACTGTACTTTATATAAGTGAGAACACAGGAATTACCGATGTTATTATGGATCCAAGAAATCCGGATGTACTTTATGCGGCTTCTTATCAGAGAAGAAGACATGTTTGGGTGTTATTGGATGGTGGTCCCGAAGGTGCAATTTATAAATCTACAGATGCCGGTGCCACATGGAATAAATTGAAATCCGGATTACCCGGCGGCGATATTGGCAGAATAGGTTTGGCAATCTCACCTGTTAATCCTGACTATGTTTATGCTATAATTGAAGCAGCTGATAAAAAAGGCGGATTCTTTCGTTCTACAAACAGAGGTGCTTCCTGGAAAAAGATGAGTGATTATGTTTCAGGCAGTCCTCAATATTATCAGGAAATATTTTGTGACCCACAAAATGTAGATAAACTTTACGTGCTTGATACAAGATCTAAAATTACAACAGATGGCGGTAAAACATTTACACCAATTGGTAATAAAGCCAGACACGTTGATGATCATGCATTCTGGATTAATCCTGAAAATCCCGAACATTTTTTAATTGGAGGAGATGGTGGTATCTATGAAACTTTTGATGCGGGTACTTCATGGTTATTCAAAAATAATTTGCCGATTACACAATTTTATAGAGTAAGTGTTGATAATTCCGAACCATTTTACTGGGTTTACGGAGGAACTCAGGATAACAATAGTATGGGAGTCCCTTCTCAAACAATAAACCAGGAAGGAATAATGAACTCCGATTGGGTACCAACACTTGGCGGCGATGGCTACGAAGCTGCAATCGATCCCACCGATCCGAATATTGTTTACACGCAGTACCAATATGGTGGATTGGCACGTTACGATAAAAAAAGCGGTGAGGTAATTTCTATTAAACCGCAGGAAGGAAAAGGTGAAGAGCCTTATAGATGGAATTGGGATACTCCATTAATTATTTCTCCGCATAAACATACAAGATTATACTTTGCCGCAAACAAATTATTCAAGAGTGAAGACAGGGGAAACAGCTGGGAAGCTATTAGCCCGGACTTAACAAGACAGATAGATAGAAACAAACTTGAAATAATGGGAAAAATATGGAGTGTTGATGCTGTTGCAAAAAATGTTTCAACTTCAGTTTACGGTAATATTGTTTCTTTAACTGAATCACCCCTGGCTGAAGGATTAATATATGTAGGAACAGATGATGGATTAATACAAGTTACTGAAGATGCCGGGCAGAACTGGAGAAAAATTGAAGATTTTCCCGGAGTTCCGGAGATGACTTATGTTAGTTGCATTTACACATCACAATTTGATGATAATACGGTTTATGCTGCTTTTGATAATCACAAGAAATCAGATTTCAAATCATATTTATTAAAAAGTACAGATAGGGGTAAAAGCTGGCATTCAATAGCCGGTGATCTGAAAGAGCCAAACGTAGTTTATTCAATTCAGCAGGATAATATCAAGGCTGATTTATTATTTGTAGGGACAGAATACGGTGTTTACTTTACTTTTAACGGTGGAAAGAAGTGGATTCAATTAAAAGGCGAATTACCTACAATTGCCGTCCGTGATATGGATATTCAAAAAAGAGAAAACGATTTAGTGCTTGGTACTTTTGGAAGAGGATTCTATGTGCTTGATAATTACACTCCTTTAAGAAAAATTGATGATAAAATGCTGGATGAACAGGAAAACATTTTATTCCCGATTAAGGATGCTTTAATGTTCATTAAAAGAAGAGCCACATTCAGCGGTGTGGGAAGTTCATTCTTTAAAGCTGATAACCCGCCGTTTGGGGCAACGTTTACTTACTACATTAAAGAAGCTCCTAAAACGAGAAAAGAGGATAGACAAGAGGCAGAGAAGGAATTAATAAAAGAAAACAAACCTGTTTATTATCCAACGTGGGATGAATTACGTGAAGAAGACCGCGAAGAAAAACCTTATCTCTTATTTGTTATTTCCGATGAACAGGACAACGTTGTGCGAAAATTAAAAGAAGATGTTAAATCCGGTATTAACAGAGTTACCTGGGATTTAAGATATGCTGATACAAATCCCGTTAAAAAAGTAACTGATAAAAATGAAAGCGGTACACCTGTTATGCCGGGCAAGTATTCAGTTGAGATGTTTATGAGCGTGAACGGAGAGCTAAAAAAAATTGCAGGTCCTCAAACATTTGAAGCAAGGGTACTGCAAAACACAACTCTGCCGGCGGAGGACAGGGCAGAACTGGTAGCATTTCAAAAAAAGGTGGGTGAGTTTAACCGCGCTGTAGAAGGTGCATTAAACGCAACGCGTGATCTTAAAAAGAAAACAGATTTACTCATCTATGCAATTAAACAAACTCCCGATGCACCAAACAGTTTGATGGATGATGCACTTAAAATAAAAAGAGGGACTGATGATATTCTACAGCATCTATACAAGGATGAAACAATAGCAAAACGGAACGAGCCCACTTATCCAACTATTTACGATAGATTAAATGAAATAGCATGGGGAGTGTGGGAAACAACCTCTTCTCCAACTAAAACACAGAGAGACAGCTATAAAACAGCATCAGAAGAATTTGATGTACTGCTTACACAAATAAAAAATCTGCTTAAAGTTGATTTGAAAAACCTCGAACAGCAAATGGAACAATATGGTGCTCCGTGGACTCCGGGGAGAGTTCCGGATTGGAAAAGAGATTAGATTTTTTTCGGTTCTAAAAATTTCTGTGTGCCTTTGTAAAAATTGCAAATAAGTGCCCGTCACTTTTTAAGTGACGGGCACATGATAAAAATTATTTGTTATGCAATCACCCCAAGTTTTGCTTAATATATTTTTCGATAAATGCTATAAACTCTTTTGCATTTGCCAATTGTCCTTCAGTTGTTTCTTTATCAGCAACATATAAGTCATCGTAGTCTGAATCTAATCTTAATCTCTATGCTTTTGTCAACATCTGTGAAAACTTTTCATCTATCATTCCACTCCTACGTATTTGTTTATGAAGTATGAAATAATTCCTGAATGTCTCTTAGAATCAAATTTATCAAATGCTAATAATGCTCTTACAGAATGGAATATTGCGTAATAAGATCTGGTTTAAAGATTGTGCATAATGATTGTTATCGAATAATAGTTTTGCAGCTAACAAATCTTGTTTTGCTTTTAATTGCCGATATTCCGATAGATCACTCGTATTATTAACCATACACCGCTACCCCTTCTTTTAGAACATTTTTATAAAGTGGTAATATGTCTGAATAATTATAAAATTTTTCAGCAGACTTAACCAGGATTGAAATAAGCACTTCATATTCTAAAGATAACTTAGAAGATAATTCATCAATGTGTTCATAAACTTTTTTGATTTCATAATCAGAAAGGCTGGTTAAAACCATAATATCAACATCCGATTCTTCGTCAAAGGTTTTATTTGCATACGATCCGTAAAGAATGATCTTGTTTAATTTATCCTTAAGCAAAAGTTTCAATTCTTTTTGCAATTCTTCCAAAAGCTGTTTTAATTTTTTATCCGACATCTCTTTATCTATTAATGAAATATTGTGTTGATAAATTAAACTAAAAAATTAAAAATCGAAACATATAATTTTTAATATCTTGAGGATTCTGAAAAATAACATAATAAGAAACCTGTCATTTTGAATTTATTTCAAAATCCTGCGAAAGATGCTGAAATGAATTCAGCATGACCAAAATGATTGGGTTTTTCAGAAGCCTCACATTTTAAATATTAACTTATAACGAACCTAAATTCTCCAAAATCTTCACCATCGCAAGAGTATCAAGTTTACAGTACTCCAAAAGTTGTTCTCTAGTTTCGGCAATTATCATCATATCGGTTTCTGTTTGCATCCTTTCAAAAGCAATTGATGCAAGACCTTCCCTATTAATCTCCCCTCTCGAGAGGGGACTAAGGGGTGTGTAATAATAGTTTAATAATTATTCTTTTTCTTTATCCAATCACAAATAATATCCAAAATCTCTTCCATTTTATATTTAACATCCATATCATCAAATCGTAAAAATTTTATCCCAAGTGATTCAAGTTTTCTCTGTCTTTTTAAATCAGCTTCCTGATTTCCATAATGTGATTCACCATCTATCTCAATAGCCAGCATTAACTCATTACAGAAAAAATCAACAATGTATTTATCCAACGGTTTCTGTCGATGGAAGTCATAACCCATCATCTGTTTACCCTTTAATTCCTGCCAGAGCATGATTTCAGATAGTGTGCTGTTGTTTCTTAGATTTCTTGCGAGTTCTTTTAATTTAGGGTTATAAGGAATTATTTTTCTTTTCATACTATTCTTCTTTCTAACACACCCCTGCACCCCTCTCAAGAGGGGATTTTTAATTTGTTATTTTTCTAATGATTCTAACTTCTCTAAAATCATTACCATTGCAAGAGTATCAAGTTTACAGTACTCCAAAAGTTGTTCTCTAGTTTCGGCAATTATTATCATATCGGTTTCTGTTTGCAGACCTTCAAAAGTAATCGAGGCAATACCACCTTCTTTTATTTTCAACTTATCATAACTTAATTCAGGGACGAGCGACGGCAGCACTGCTTTAATCGAGTATGAGCCCATCATCTCCGGTGCATAATAATATTTTCTCTGGAAAGGAATCATTAAATCTTTAATTCTTAAAATAAGTTTCTCAATTTCATCAGAGTATTCAGGGAAATCTCTCGCAATTTCTTTAAGTCGTGTTACTTCAAAAGCTTTGTTATAAACAACTATATCCCCTTCTCCTTTAATATCATTCAACAAACCTTTAATAAATTTAACACGCGGATCAGCTCCCGACTCAGCAAGAAATTCAAAATGTTTTAACTCTCCGTCTTTTTTTTCTTTTAAATGAATTGAATATTGAAACGGAATTTGCTGGTACGGTTTTGAATTATCGTACAACGGAACCGCGGGCTGGAAGGTTTCAAAATCCATAAAGAATAGAGGATAGTTTAAATCGGAAAGAAAATTTTCAATTGCATCTTTATCAATTAAGGGTTCGCCGGATTTATAAACATCCAACTGAATACCATTATTTTTATTTAATGAGTAATCATCAGGAATATCATCAAGTTTTATAATTCCATCACGGTAAAGCTCATATTTCTTTTTAAGATGCATCCCGGAAAAATCAAATATTGAATTCTCTGGAATATGTTTCCGGCAATAATTAAAAAAGCTGCATGTATAAGGATTGTGGCAATGCTCACCTATATCAATACCGGGCATTTCCCTTTCCCTTATAACTTTTTTTAATCTCTCAACATTCTCTTCAACAAATTTTTGCAGCGGCAGGATAGAATCAATTACAGATTCAATTGTAAAGAGTTCAGTAATATCAAGCTCACCTTTACGGATGTACTGATTGTTAATATAGATGATAGAAAAATCATTTATTTCAATTCCCGAATTTGATATTACATAATACTGAAGGGCGGCATCGTTCAAATAAGTTTCTGAAATTGAAGTTGAGCTTTTTACTTCATAAATATTCCATTCCGTCTTCGCTTGGCTACGCCGTGATAAACTATTTTTTTCTTTAACTATTATATCAGCAATAGAAAGGACTTCATTAAACATAAAAGCCGCTTCATAAATTATCTTCCCGCCTTGCAGAATTAACTCTCCGGTTTTCTTTAATCCTTTTTTATAATCGGGCGGCGAACCTTCTGTTGCGGCTTTGCCGCCGGGAAAAAGCTTTTGTGCAAATACGCCGACATCCGTACCGCGCTGGAAAATTGCTTTCTGCATTTCAGAAAACTCATCCATTTCATCGTAATGATATTTATAAAGATAAAGATGTTTATCGCACTGAAGACCTTTTATAAATGAAGATTTGCTAAGAAGATGTGAGCCCATAACTATTCCGATTTGTTGTTTTGTAAATATACCGTTTAAATTTCATTTTTACATTTTAGGTTTGAGTTTTGAAAGATATATGAGCAATTTTAATGTGTAAATTATTTATAGGAATAAAATGAAAAAGAAAGTTATACTCAGCGGCGGCTTAAAAGAGATGGTAACATATTGCACTGCTATTTACGAGGTAGATAAAGATGTTGACATAGAATACCTGACAAATATTGTAAGTAAGAGTCCCATTTTTGAAAATAAAAGTTTTTACACAAACGTGCTTGGCACAGTTCAAAGAACAACCATTACAAGAAACACGTACCTGTTTGTTAAAGGAAATATAATTACACTTCAAATACGTTATGATATTCTGAAAGTAGTTGATATTAAACTTACGGAAAAAGATGACGAGTGGATAAAGAACGATGTTGAGAGTCTGCTAAAACATTTTGAACTGCTGGTAACACCTTTTGATGAAGGAAAAGATGAGTAATTATTTAATCAGCATAATCTCATTTATTACTTCTACTCTTTTTGCTCAACCGGAGCGTTATACAAAAGGAGCGGAGAACGGCTGTGCATGAATGGCAATGGAGAATCCGGGTGATGGTTTACAGTGATACAAAATATTAATACCTTAGCGGAATGCCGGAAAGATATGGAGCGGTAAATGAAAAATTCCCGGAAGCTAAACATCTTGAGTGCAGAATGGATGTAAATAAATTGTTAGAAGATGGAAAGACTGATGAACTTTCGTTAGATGATATTGTTGATGCAATAGATAAGTTTTACAGCGACCGTAAAAACCTTGTGATACTAATTGTGTATGCTTACTGTTACAGCATTAAAAACTTTGCCGGTGTAAGTAAAGAAGAATTGAATTCCTACCGGGAAAAGTTATTAGTATTTAGTAGAGAATAATTGCTAGGAGGCTTCGCGAAACCTTGTTTAATTAAAAAAACAATTATTTAAAATTGACAACACTTATTGTATTCCAACATTTTTGTTATGCTGCGTCCCCCTTTAAGAGGTTATGCAAAGGTTCTTTCTAATCAAATTTTAATTTAGTTTGTGCTGATTTTTTTACTTTCTTTTTGGTTTCCCTGTGATGTTTCAGAAAATCCCCAAAATCTTCCTTTGAGATAATATATATCTTTCCAACCCGCGTGGCTTTCAGCCTTCCCGTTTTTATATGATACAAAACACCGGAGTGACTGATTTTTAAAAGCTTTGCGATTTCCTCAACGCTGAAAAATTCTTTCATAATTAAGCCTCGAACAGATTAGATAACAATAACTGCTAAGAAACAATTTCAAATTAATTAGATATAATGTTATATTCAATAAATATTTTATAACAGGAAATAAAAAATGGCTGCCCAAATTTCTTTGAACAGCCACTTAAACATCCTCTCAATAATGTTCTTACTCTAATATATTTCCATTTCTATCTACCAATACCGGTTCACCCATGCCGAGTTTTTTTAGTTGCTGTAACTGAGTTTCAGCATCACCTGCAATTACGCAAGTCATTATATTGGGATTAATATATTTTTGTGCGAGCACCTGATGATCTTCCAGGGTCATATTTCTCACCTCCTCTTCACGGTCTTTGATATAATCAAACGGAAGATCATACTTAGCAATATTATCAAGCATTCCTCTTAACGCACCGAGCGTTTCAAATCTTCTTGCGTTCGATTTAATAAGTGCATTCTTTGTGAAATCAAGATCTTCTTCAGGTATTCCTTCCCTGTAAGCATTCATCTCATCAAAAAATATTTGTGTTGATTCGAATGTAGTATTTGATCTAACACTTGATGAAGCAACAAAAGTGCCCGGATAAAAACTGCCGTTAAATCCGGTTCTGGCACCATAGGTGTATCCTTTCTCTTCACGGAGTATCATGTTCACTCTTCCGTTAAAACTTCCGCCAAGTTTATAATTCATCACAGTGGCTTTATAAAAATCCGGATCGGTGTAACTCAATCCCAGGCTGCCGATTCGAATAGCAGATTGTTTCGCGCCGGGGAAATCAATAAAGTACATTTTCTGCACGGTTGATTTTTCTGGAATCATAACTGCTGCAAATTCCAGTCCTTTATTTTCCCATTTATCTTCTAATGATTTGAAAATATCCGTTGCGGTTTTTTCACTTATATCACCTGCAATTGTTATTCTGGTAAACTCAGGGATGAAGTTATTGTTATAATAATTCTTAAGATCTTCTATTGTTATAGATTTAACTGATTCAATTGTACCCATGGTATTGTTAGAAAGTATGTTATCATCTCCGTATATCATTTTATTAAACACTTGAGATGCAACTGTAGACGGATTAGTCTTTTGCCTTTTGATCAACTCAACCGTTTCATCTTTTATTCTTGCGAATTCTTTCTCATCCCAGCGCGGCTCAAATAATATTTCTTCAATCAATTTATATGTGTCATTAAATTTAGATGATAAACAATTAGCACGTATAACAATTGATTCTTTTGTAGTATACATCGAAATTCTTGAACCAAGTTCATCAATTGCTTCTTCCAATTCTATAGGTGTTTTGTTTTTTGTGCCTTCCATCATCTCATCGGTAATAAGATTTGCAACACCGATCTTGTTTATATCATCCAATAACATCCCGCCTTTAATTGTAATAGCAAAATCAATAAGCGGAAGTTCATTTTGTTCAATACCAAATATTTTAATGCCGTTAGAAAGCTCTTCACTCCATACCGTTGGAACATTTAATAATGGATCGGGACCGAACGGGGGTTCAACTGATCTGTCAAACGAAGATTCAATAACAGCAACTTCAATATCTTCGCCCGTAACATGTTCCCCTTGATTAAGAGCTACTCTTTCCTGTTGTTCAATACTTTCTTCAGCTATAGGAAATACAACAGAATTTTCAGCAATTAATTCTGAACTACCCTTAGGGACAAAACTTGTAAGTACGTATGGTTTATCTTTTAAATACTTGTTATATACTTTTAATATTTCATCTTTAGTTACTGCAAGTGTATTATTAAGATCAGTTGTCATGAAATCCGGTGATCCACCAAATTCATTATAGTATGCAAGCTGGAACGATTTACTAAATATGCTGCTGATTCCATTATAATAATTCGTTTCCAATCTTGCTTTAACTCGTTCCACATCTTTCTCTGTAAATCCTTCTTTTTCAAACAATGCAAAAGCTTCGGTCAGTGCATTCTCAACATCACTCAGTTTAATATTGGGGAAAGACCTTACCCGGATCCGGAATGTGCCGGCAATCTCTTCACTTTCCTGAAATGCAGAAACTGAAGGTGCTAATTTTTTTTCTTCAACGATTATTTTATAAATAGGAGACTTTTTATTGCCTGCCAAAAGTTCACCTAAAAAGTCAAGCGCATAAGACTCCTTTGTAAACTGCTCGACTGTAGGATAAACCATATTCAGTTCTGGTGACTCTGCAAAATTGTCTTCGTGGTAAGCTCTTTTTGTTCCATCCAAAACAATCGGCATAGGATTCATATTTTCAATTTTATCAGTGGCTTTAAGTTCTCCGAAATACTTTTCGATCATTTTTTTTGTTTGCTCTTCATCAAAATCTCCGGCAACAACCAACGTAGCATTGTTTGGTCCGTACCATCGTTTATAAAACTCGTGAACATCAGCAAGAGTAGCATTCTTAAGGTCTTCCATTTCACCGATTGTTTGCCAATTATAAGGATGATTATCAGGATACATCAATTTATCGATAACATAATTTGTATGTCCATACGGACGATTATCGTAACTTTGTCGTTTTTCATTCTGTACAACTTCCTGCTGGTTTTCAAAAGCTTCCTGTGTTACAGTTGGAAGTAAAAATCCCATCCGGTCTGACTCTAACCACAATGCCATCTCTAAAGCATTCTTCGGAACAATTTCAAAATAAACAGTTCCGTCCTTCCAGGTCCCGCCGTTTAGTGTACCTCCGGCTCCTTGTATTTTGCTAAAAAACTGATCCTGACCAATGTTTTTAGATTCCTGGAACATCATATGTTCGAACAAGTGAGCAAAGCCCGTTCTTCCTTTGGTTTCCCTGTTGGATCCCACGTGATACAAAATAGCTACGGATACTATCGGATCGGATTTATCTTCATGAAGAACCACGTTTAAACCATTATCAAGTTGATACTGCTTGTAACTCAGTTTGAATTCTGAAGATTTTGGGCTGCAACCTGTAAGTATGATAAGAAAGGTTAATAAGGCAATTGATAAATATTTTAAGTATCGCATCGCACCTCCGTAAAATTAACTGTAAATAATATTTTTTTCAGACATTAAAAATTATCAATTACATGAGGAATTACAATATCTAAAGGACGACCGGTATATTAATAGGATGATTGGTTATATAAATTTGCTCAATCTCATTACGTTATCGACCAAAGGGGCAAGTAATTGCTTTGCAAATATTAAGTCTTTTAAAACTGAGCTGATTACAATCATACAGCAAAGTGATTTTTATGTTTTTTGTCCTTTATTCTTGCATTTAAGAAAGCCGCAATGAATAAGAGGACTGCAACGCAAAGCAATACTAATGCAATTGTTCCCGCATCAAAATGCCCGAACGCATAAGCTATAGCTTCAATCAACACAAATATCAATATCACCTCCATTGCAAACAAAACTTCTTTTATAGAAAATGTGTATTTAGATTTCATTTGATCCCTTTATGATAGTAATAAATTTTCTTAACTAATCTAAATTAAATATCAGATAATAAGTAAAGTTATATGTTAAGTTATTGTTAACAATTATTTATATAAAGTCAGGTGATTTGTTAGTTCCAAACCATTTTGTAAATTCAGCTAAAACTTACAATTTAATCTTGTTCTCAGTTGTGATTTACAACATATAAAAAAGACCTCATATAATATTTTCATTTCCACTTAATCAGAACAACCCTTCAAAATTAACGTTTCTTAACATTTTGGAATACGCAGCTTAACTTATTCCAATTGCACTTAATTTACTACTTGACCACTAAATGCTGCATTTCGCCCGTTCGTATAAACTTTAAAACATATTGCGCTTATGATGAGTCGTAAATATAAATGCAGATAAATACTGATCAATCATTTTCAAATAATTAACGGAGAGAAAGATGAAACACTTTACAATAATTTTAGCTTTAACGGTTTTATTATTTGTGTTATCAAACACAACATTTGCTGGAGATAGTAAATCGGAAGTGGACGTGAAAGAGAGTACGATTGCCAGTTTACTTGAAGGACTAACATCAGACAACCTGGGTTTGAAATCCAGCTGCGCTTATATGCTTGGAGAATTAAAAGTCACCAGGGCAATCATCCCCTTAATGAGAATACTTCACAATGATGTAAACGAAGGATTAAGGATCTCTTCAGCACTGGCTCTGTATAAAATAGGCACACCAATGTCAATCTATGCAGTAAAACAAGCGGGTAGGTTCGATGAGAGTGACTGGGTTAACAAGCTTGCCCAAAATTTTTATGCAGAATACTTAAGAGAGAAGTTTAGTAATACAGATAACACCGAAGCAGATAGTTTATTTGCACAAGGTAAGTAGTCATCTGTGCCTCCACGAAGAAAAAGTCCGGCAATTGCCGGACTTTCTATTTCCAAAGAATATAATACTGTTCATCCGAAACATCAAATAATCGGAAGAAAAAAATATTAAAATTTTTCTGTGAAAAAGTTGACTTCTTTAATAATTATAATCACTTTTGTGTGACCTAATTAATAGACTCATTTCATCAATCGTGATATACACATCACTTTAATTTCGTTTAAAGAATTTATGAAGAAAGGGCGCAGAAAGGATTCACCTAAAAGAAATGCAAATCAACTAAGCCTGGATTTTACACAAAATATCCCAATAGAAATTCATATCCCCAGGCACAGTTCTGTTAACATTAAAAAAGAAATTTCCTGGGACAAAAAGACAATTATTGAATTAGTAAAGAATTAAGAATCTAAGTAGTTTATAAGCAGAATGTTTTTGTAGTATCAAAAGAGAAGCTGCGTTACAGCTTCTCTTTTTTGTCTACTTTATTTTCTTTGGTTCATTGCTTCCTACATCCATCATTCTCATCATCTGCACAAATGTTACATCCTGATTTGGGGCTATAAATTTATCATAAAGCCATCTGTCGTTCCAATGGTTTTTATTTTCTTGTTTCATCTGTTTGGAATTTTATATTCTCGTTCCCTAACTGAATTGATAACAAAGACAATTCCAATTGTCATTCGGCCTGCCTGTCCGCCTGCATGCCGGCAGGCATGGAAGGCAAGTAAGAATCCTGTCAATATTTTTCGAATCCAGTTTATTATGATTTTCATTGCAGTAAAAAGCTTCTGAATAACTGATGTTTGCTTCAACTTTCTTTTATACTTAGAAGTATTTTTTCAATCTATTCTATCTTCTCAAGCAGCAATGAATTAAACAATAACTTAAATGAAACATTTGTTGATCCCCTGAATTGAGAAATTATAAATGTTGGGGGGGGGGTGCAATTAAGAGCTATTCACTATCTAAAATAGAAAGCAACCAAAAGAATGGGTTGATTACACAAAATAGGTATAGTATATTTCATTTCTCAAAATTTTACATCGCGGAGTGGAGTCCCGATTTAATCGGGAGTAGCTTCCCGACTGATGTCGGGATAAACTCTTGGGCTCATATCCCGATAAAATAGGGATGCAGGTTCGAGTTTGAAAATTTTGAAATTATAGTTCTTAAAAAAAATTACATCGCGGGGTGGAGCAATTGGTAGCTCGTCGGGCTCATAACCCGAAGGTTGCAGGTTCAAGTCCTGTCCCCGCTACAAAGACAAGTCTGGTTTTCGAATAAAAATCAGGCTTTTGTAATTTTAAGACGTGCTTGTCGGGCTCATATCCCGATGCATCGGGATGCAGGTTCAATCCGCCACGGCGGACTGTCCCCGCTACTAGGAAAGCCGTGATAATTTCTCGACTTTTTGCATTTTAAATAATTATCTTTTGATTATGAAATTATACTATGTATATGTTATTGAAAGTAAAGAAGGTTTTATTTATAAGGGGATGACAGATAATCTTGAGAAAAGGTTAGTTGAACATAATAACAAAACTCTTTCATTTTGGACAAAGAGAGGAACAAATTGGAAATTAATTTATAATGAAGAGTGGCTCTATTCTAATTATAGGATGATAGAAATAAAACAGTTATTTTTGTTAAACAAAAATATTGCAGAAAAAACATGACACCAAAAGAAAAGATACTAGAATTATTTACTGAACTCTCAACAGTAGA
>JADFPP010000008.1 GCA_022562275.1 Bacteroidota bacterium | reverse complement strand
AAAATTGAAAGAAGCAAAAGCAAACAACGCAAAGCAAATCCTTATTGCAACCGATGGTGTTTTTTCGATGGATGGATATGTTGCAAACCTAAAAGGTATTTGCGATCTTGCGGATAAGTATGACGCGATGGTAATGGTTGATGATTCACACGCAGTAGGATTTATGGGCAAGCACGGCAAAGGCACACATGAATACAACGATGTGATGGGAAGAATCGATATCATCACAGGGACTTTGGGCAAAGCACTCGGTGGAGCAAGCGGCGGCTACACCAGCGCCGGAAAAGAAATTGTAGATCTATTAAGACAAAGATCCCGCCCGTATCTTTTCTCAAATACAGTTGCTCCAAGTATTGTGGCTGCATCACTTAAGGTGTTGGATCTGCTTAGTTCCACAACTGATTTGAGAGACAGACTTGAAGAGAATACCAAATACTTTCGTGAGAAAATAAAAGAAGCCGGGTTTGAAATTAAAGATGGTATTCATCCAATCGTACCTATTATGTTAGGCGATGCGGTGCTCTCACAAAAGATGGCAGCAAAATTATTGGAGAAAGGTGTATATGTAATTGGTTTTTTCTTCCCGGTCGTTCCAAAAAATACGGCACGAATAAGAGTGCAGATATCAGCAGCTCACACAAAAGAAGATCTTGATTTTGCAATTGAGAAGTTTAAAGAAGTGAAACAAGAAATGTCCATTCGACCTCCCCAAACCCCTCCTTAGTAAGGAGGGGCTTTTTGTATTAATTTTTCTAATATTTTTAGTTTTTCTTCAATAGTATTTAAAACGACTTTAAGGTTATTATATATTTCATCATTGTGAAACCTGATTATTTCAATTCCAAAATCAGATAGAAATCCCGAACGATTTTCATCATAATCTTTTGCTTCTTCAGTAAAATGAACTTCGCCATCAACTTCAATTCCTAACTTAACTTTTGGACAGTAAAAATCAATTATAAACGAATCAACACTGTACTGCTGTTTGAATTTAAATCCTGCTAAGTTCCTATTCCTTAAATACTCCCATAAAATTTTTTCTGCTTTGGTTGATTTTTTGCGTAAGTCTTTTCTCCGCCATTTTTCTTTTGTTCTATTATAATGCAATGTCATATTGAGATATTCCTATATACTCTTTAATTTAATATCAATAATATTTTTAATAAACTCAAGTCCCCTCCTTTATAAGGAGGGGATTTAGGGGAGGTTGAGAAATGATGATTAACAAAATAGAAATACACAAAAGCGACATAACCAAACTTAAAGTTGATGCGATAGTTAACGCAGCAAATACATCATTGCTTGGCGGCGGGGGAGTGGATGGTGCCATTCATCGTGCTGCAGGAAAAGAACTTTTGGAGGAGTGCAAAACACTTAACGGATGTAAAACGGGTGAAGCAAAAATAACAAAAGGTTATAACCTGCCGGCAAAATATGTTATCCATACAGTTGGTCCCGTTTGGAGCGGGGGAAATTCTAATGAAGATAAGTTGCTTGCAAGCTGCTATCACAATTCTTTAAAAATTGCTGTTGAAAATGGAATTAAATCAATTGCATTTCCCGCAATAAGTACAGGAGTTTATAGATTCCCGTTAGAGAGAGCAGCAAAAATAGTAATAGATGAAGTAACAAAATTCCTGAATGAAAATATTGAAATTGAAAAAGTTATTTTTGCTGCATTTGATGAGCAAACTTACAATTATTATGTGGAGACACTTATTGCGTAGTGTTCTTTCATATTGAAAGTGTTCTTCCAATTATATGTCTATTTTAATTTCTCTCACAAAATTATCGTAAATTTCAGTTAACAATTATTTAGATTATTTACTATTAACTCTAACAGGGTGATAATAAAATGAAATACAGGATAGAAACGGATTCGATGGGCGAAATAAAAGTGCCTTCCAATAAATATTACGGTGCACAAACGGCAAGATCGTTAATGAATTTTAAAATTGGCGGAGAAAAATTTCCCAGGGAGATAATCCGTGCGCTTGGCATTCTTAAAAAAGCTGCTGCTCTTACAAATAAAGAGTTAAGCACTTTAGCTGATGATAAAGCGAAGTTTATTGTAAAAGCTGCCGATGAAGTAATTGAAGGGAAGCTCGACGAGCATTTTCCGCTGGTTGTTTGGCAAACAGGAAGCGGAACCCAGACAAACATGAACGCAAACGAAGTAATTTCGAACAGGGCAATTGAAATGGCTGGCGGTAAGATGGGCAGTAAAAAACCTGTTCACCCGAATGATGATGTAAATAAAGCCCAGTCTTCAAATGATACTTTTCCAACTGCAATGCACATTGCTGCTGTTGAAGAAATTCATCGAAGATTAATCCCTATGGTTACAAAACTTCGTGATGCTCTCAAAAACAAATCAGATGGATTTAAAAATATTATAAAAATTGGAAGAACTCATTTAATGGATGCAACTCCGTTAACTCTGGGACAAGAATTTTCCGGCTATGTTCAGCAATTAACAAACGGGCTGGAAAGAATTGATACGGCACTTCCAAGATTATACGAGTTAGCACTTGGCGGAACAGCCGTAGGCACAGGATTAAACACCCATCCTGAATTTGCAATTAAAGCTGTAAAAAACATTTCAGAGATTACAGGCAAACCGTTTATAACTGGTAGAAATAAATTTGAAGGTTTAGCAGCACACGATGCATTAGTTGAATTAAGCGGTGTACTAAAGACATTAGCTGTCTCATTAATGAAAATTGCAAACGATATAAGAATGCTCGGTTCCGGTCCTCGCTGTGGAATTGGAGAATTAAATCTTCCTGCAAACGAACCCGGAAGCTCAATTATGCCGGGAAAAGTTAATCCAACTCAAGCAGAAGCAATGACTATGGTTTGCGCACAGGTTATGGGCAACGATGTTGCTGTTAATATTGGCGGAGCAACAGGGCATTTTGAATTGAACGTATTCAAACCTGTTATTATTTACAACGTACTTCAATCCATAAGATTAATTGCTGATGCTTGTGAAAGTTTTACAGATAACTGTGTAGTTGGTATTGAAGCAAATGAAAAAAATATTAATAAGCACTTAACCGAATCTTTGATGCTTGTAACTGCTTTGAACCCTCATATAGGTTATGATAACGCGGCAAAAATTGCAAAGAAGGCACATGCGGAAGGTAAAACATTAAAAGAAGCTGCAATTGAATTAGGTCTGCTAACCGAAGAAAAATTTGATAAGTTTGTTCGTCCTGAGGATATGATTGGACCGAAAGCATAATTTTTTTCCTTAAAAGAGACTCATCTATTCGGTGAGTTCCTATTCTTCTTTTATATTATAGTTGCAAGCCGTTTGTAAATTTATAAGTGTCACTTGTCGGTTCTCGATTTTAAATTTATATTTAGATTGAGTTCAATAGATTAATTGACGAGTTAATTTTAACTTCTAAAAAATAATGCTTTAATAGCAAATTTAAATGTACGATACAATAGAAATAGAAAAAAAAATTAAAAGACTTAAAGCCAACATTAGCGGCAAAATTTTTTGTTAAAAAGATTGGTTACTTTGGTTCCTTTGCAGATAATGAGCAAAATGAAGATAGCGATCTTGATATACTCGTTGAATTTTCAAAGCCGATTGGATGGGAATTCTTTTCTCTTGAAAAATTCCTGGAAGAAGCATTAGAATTGAAAGTGGACTTGGTGAGAAAGAATGCAATTAAGAAACATCTTAAAAGAAAAATTCTAGATCAGGTTGTATTCGTGTGAAAAAAGGAAAACGAGATTACATTCATTATCTTGAAGATATTCTTTCGTCGATGGAAAAAGTACAGGAGTACATTAGTGATCAAACGTTCTTGGATTTTATAAAGGATAATAAAACAGTTGACGCAGTTATAAGAAACTTTGAGATAATAGGAGAAGCTTCCAAGAACATACCTGTTGATATAAAGAAAAAATATTCAAATTTGCCTTGGGAAGAAATGTATCGTTCACGCAATAAAGCAACGCACGAATACTTTGGAATAGATTATGAAATTATTTGGGAAATTGTAACAAAATATCTGCCGCAAAATCAAAATGATATCGAAACTATTTTAAAAATAAAGAGAGAAAAGTAACGAGAATAGTAAATTCATTCCTTTATTGAATTTCTAACGAATAGCTTATGGATAACTGGAACGGAATAGGGTCACTTCTTATTGCCTGTGTTGAATTAATTATTCTAATAAATCTATTGATATTTGCCGATAAGAATAGGTTTAACAAAACAGCGATGCTGTTAATATTTGTATTAATGGTTTACCAAACACTCGAATTTTTTATGTGCCAGATAGGATTAGACTTTCCGTTTATGCCTTACCTTGCATTTGTTGATATAATTTTTCTTCCTCCATTAATTATCGTCCTTATTTCGAGGTTATATAATTATGAAAATAAATTTCTGAATATAGTTTTTTTACCGGCAATAGTATTCATAATTTATTACACTATTGTAATTGATAAGTTCGCGGTAACAAGCTGCACGGTTCTCTATGCAACTTATTCATATCCATTGGGAGATCTGTACGGAGCTTTTTATTATTTACCGATCATCATCACCACTATAATTCTTATAAAAAAAATCTCAACTGAAACTGATGATAAGATCCTTAAAATTTCTAAGATTCTATTATTTGGAAATATTATTATTAGCATTCCCGTTATTATTGCATTTGTAATGAGATTTACGGGCAGCTACTATTTAATTGAAATGATTGAAAGCATTATGTGTAAATTTGCATTTATTTATGTTGTTTGTTTATCAATTGCAGTGCTTTATAATTCTAAAGGCAAAGATGAACGAGATAATCCTGAATATATATCTGATAATTAATAACGGATTGGTAGATGAATTTCGTGCAGTAGCGTACGAAAAGGAAGGTGGTGATGATAATAAAATTAAATTTCTTAAAAGCAGGGTAAAAAAAGATTATAAAAATTCCTACCATTTTGATGCTCCAAAGGACGAAAAAGAAAAATTTATGAGCTATAAAAGATTTCACAAGTTTGAAAAAAGAGGAATGCATTTTCAATTGTTTGAGGAAATCTTTTCGAAGTTTAATGTTCCGGAACACCCTTTAATTTGTGTAACACCGGTCGTTGATGGTGAAATTTACTCAGGTGAGTAGTATTTTAACTACGAATTTAATAAATCGTTAATAAAAGTCTAAAATTGTTTTTAATTTTTAATGGCATGAAGATTGAAATTAAAAGAATCGTTATTTTAATAATCACCATAACATTTACAATATTAGGTAGTAAATTGGTCATTACTGAAAACACTATAGAAAAAGCAGACAAAAACATTGTCCAACAAAAGAGTTTGAACGAGCTTTATTCAGATAAACGACTCGGTTCATTTGTTCAGAATGGAAAAACCTATTTTCGGTTATTTGCTCCTTCGGCAGAGAAAGTCTGGCTCAAAACCTTTAATTACCCGGAACAGGTACGAGGGAAAAAATTTGACATGATAAGGGATGAGAACGGGGTTTGGGAAGCATCTCTGGAAGGAGAGTTATATGGTTTATACTATGGCTTTAGAGTAAAACATACTGATGTTCCGGGAATTGAAAATATAATTTGCCTTGATCCGTATGCGAAAGCTGTTACAACTTTTAACACGTACTTTAATCCGCGCAGAGCAATAGTAATTAAAGACGATAATTACGATTGGGAAGAAGATGATTGGGTTAAGATGGATTGGCGGGATCTTATTATTTACGAAATGCATATACGTGGTATGACAGAGCACATTTCCTCCGGTGCTGTGCAGAGAGGAACTTATCAGGGATTGATTGAAGAAGGAAAAACCGGGGGAATAGACTATATAAAAAATCTAGGTGTAAATGCCGTTGAATTATTACCTGCACAGGAATTCGCTAATATTGAGATTCCTTTTAAAGATTCTCTAAATGGAAAATTTAATACCTGGAATCCATACGAACTCAATTATTGGGGATACATGACCGCTGCATACTTTGCACCCGAAGCATATTATAGTGAAAATATAAGGGAAATTGAGTTTAACCATTGGAGCGGGAAGCATGCAAAAGCAGTGAATGATTTTAAAGATATGGTAAAAGCATTTCATCGTGAGGATATAGCTGTGATAATGGATGTGGTTTATAATCATATATCAGAGTACGAACTTGGCAATTTAAAGGAGATAGATAAACAATACTATTTTCGTTTAGATGAACAGGGTGATTACGTTTCTCAAAGTTACGTTGGAAATGATTTTAAAACTGAACGTCCGATGGCAAGACGATTAATAATTGATAGTATTCTATATTGGATGAAGGAATATCATGTAGATGGTTTCCGATTTGATCTTGGAAAGCTGCTTGATTGGGAAACAATTGAAGAAATAATTTTTGAAGCACAGAAAATCAACCCGCATGTTATTTTTGTTTGCGAACCGTGGGGTGGCGGATATGATCCATCCGGTTTCTCAGTAAGGGGCTGGGCTGCCTGGAATGATCAAATAAGAAATGGTGTAAAGGGCGAAAATCCATACGATGGACCGGGATGGATCTTCGGTAGATGGTACGGTAATAACAATCCGGGCAGAATTAAAAGTTATGTGAATGGAACGCTTATTAAAGATCAGCAAGGTTTATTCCAACTGCCGCAGCATTCAGTTAATTACCTGGAATCACACGATGGGTATACTCTTGGAGATTTTATACGGTTAGGATTAGGTGATATCAGTAAAGATCAAGTAATTAAAGATCTGGATAAACATGTTAAACTAACCGGTCATCAACTAAAACTTAATAAGCTTGGTGCATTATTCTTGTTTACCTCACGTGGCATAACCATGATATCCGAAGGACAAGAATTTGCCCGGAGTAAAGTCATAGCAATGAACAATAATATTAACGATCCTCATAAAGGGATGATCGATCACAACAGTTACGATAAGGATAACGAAACTAATTATATTAACTATGATCATGCAATAATAAATGAAGACTTACTTAATTATTATAAGGGTCTGATAGAATTAAGGAATAAATACGAGGCATTTCGCAGAGCGAAATATGAGCAAGTTCATTTTTTTGATATAAAAGATAATTCCTTTGCTTTAGGTTATCTACTGGAATATAAAGATGATAGTTTTATTGTGTTATTTAATGCTAATCCGGAACTGAAAGAAGAGTTTATACTTCCGGAGGGAGAATGGGATATTTTAGTTAATGATGATATTTCCGGAGTAAAATCGCTTGGCACAATCACTTCAAAAATTAATCTGAAGTCATCTACCGGAACTATTTTAAAGAAAAGATAAACAATTAAATGAAGATAAAAATTAATTATTTTCTTTTAACTTTTTTGCTCTCTTTAAGCTTATTTGTTAATATATCTGCGCAGGATATTATCTATCCCAAAAACTCACCGGAATGGTTAGTAGATATGTTCTTCAATAAAACTTATTTCCCTGATAAAGAATTATACTTTATAGGTGATATGCTTCAGGATGTAAACTATCCTACAATAGGAGAGGAATTAGATGGCAGGGGGAATGTATCGTTCAGAGTAATTGATTTTAATGATCAGAATGCTGTTTACTCTATTGATATTAAAGATAATAAGAGCAATGTAAACTTCTATTGTTATTTGCAGAATGTATCCGGCAATTGGAAAATTGAGGCAGTACGGAAATTTGAATTCCCTGATTTTATTTACACTTCAACCGATTCACTTTCCAGAATCGAAAACCTTCCTGATTCAGTATCTTTATTACTTGGTTCATTAAAGTTAATGACCGGTACGGATGAAAATCTTAAAACATTTCTCAGTGAGAACATAAATAATTTTTACAAAATCGTAAGTGCATTCAAAAATAATGAAACTGATATTTTAAAGTTTCATATGAGTAAACTTAACCTGGATTATATATTTATCGATGATTTATATCCGAGGTGCATTTTTATTTTGCCGGGAAAATTTAACAGGATAGAAGTTGGATTTATATATTCAAAAAACAATTCTGCTTTACCCAAAATAACTCCGGGCAGATATATTTATATTGAAGAGGTTTTGCTTAACTGGTATGTATTCAGGGCGATGTAATATGATTATTTGTTGTAAGCGACTTTCTTAATGACTTTTCTACTGCCTGTTTAAAACTTCGTAGGTTTACAGGTTTCTGAAACACATATTCTATACCAAGTTCATTATAATTCTGTATGATGTTTCTATCCAGTTCAAGGCTCAAAACAATAACAGGAGGTTTTCCCAATATTCCCAGGTTGATTAACTCTTTAACTAATTCATACCCATTCATTTTTGGCATTGAATGATCTGTAATAACAAGAGCCGGTTTTGATATTTTTATTTTTTCAAGTGCTTCTAATCCGTTTGATGCAACATCTACACTATAATCAGGCGTAATATTTTTAAGTATTTTTGAATAAAGAAGTCCATCTGTTCTGTTATCGTCAACAAGAAGAATATTTGCAGAAGCAACAGGAAGGGTAAACTTGAAATCCGAACCTTTCCCGTACTCACTTTCAGCCCAGATTAAACCTCCATGTTTAGTAACTATCTCTTTTACCAATGAAAGCCCAAGACCGCTTCCTTTTTCTCCTCCTGTACCCTCTGTAGTAAATTTAGTATCAACACTAAAAAGTTTTTCAAGATTAACTTGCTTTATTCCCTGTCCGGTGTCCTTCACAGAAAATTCCAGATAATTTACTTCCGCCGCAGGTTTTACTGAAATAATTATTGTATCACCGGCGGTTGTAAATTTACTTGCGTTGGAGAGAAGATTATTAAATACCTGGGTAATCAGATTTTTATCTACAAATATATAGTTTCCCTTTTCAACTGTTGAAGAAATTTCTACACCTTTTCGTATTGCATCCCCGGTAATTGAATGAATCGATTTTTCAATCAATGAGGCGGCATCAAGTCTCTCGGGTTCGAATTTTATTCTTCCTGTTTGCAGCCTTGTCCAATCAAGTAATGAGTTAACAAGCGAGAGCATTGATCGGGAGGATTCCTGAATATATTTAATATATTGCTTTCTTTCTTCACCTGTAAGATCCTCATCGTTTGCTAACAGGTCGGTGAATCCTAAAATTGAACTAAATGGTGTTCGTAAATCGTGTGAAATTATTGAAATAAATCGGTCTTTTGTTTCATTTAATTTTAGAAGATCCTCGGTAGATTTTCTCATCTCCTCTTCCGCTCGTCTGCTGATAGTTATATCGCTCACAAGTCCATAGACTTTATTAATTTCACCCAGAGGATTTTTAACGAAGTTGACTTTATTTCTTACCCAAACAATATTTCCCTGTTTATTAATAATCCTAAATTCCATTTCTCCGGAATTCTGGACTTTACTTTTCATTAATTCGGATAGTTTTTTCTTCACATCGGCAAAGTCGTCCGGATGGATTATCTTTAAAAATAATCTGGAGTCACCAAGAAAGTCAGTCTGTTTATAACCGGTTATTTTTTCAACAGAGCTGGTATAAAACAATGGTCGCATAAATTTTTCTGCTCTCTCAAAGGTGTACAAGAAGTCGTCGATATTTTCTGTAATGTTTCTGTACTTTTCTTCTGATTCCCGAATTACTTTTTGAGCCCTTTTCCTTTCAGTGATATCACGTGTAACCATAACAACATAATTTTTCTCATTTGATTCAAAAGAAGAAATTGATAGCTCTGTATAGAAATAAGTGTTGTCTCTTTTTTTTCCTAAGAACTCAAATCTATCCGGTGCATTTTTACCCCTCTCCTTTAATCGAAAATATTCAGCAACTTTTAAAATATCATCATTGGAGACGAAATCAAGTATATCTTTATCGATTAAACTTTCACCATCATTGTATCCGAAAATTTTGGCGAAAGAATCATTGGCTATTATTATTCTGCCATCAATCTCAACCGCAATTCCATCTTGAGAAGCATTAAATAGTGCCGGATATAAGGAATTGATTTCTTCATCTTCCTCCTTCTTCGGAATTTCCGTAATGTAGCATAAAAAATTTAATTTTCTCTCCCGCTCACTACTCGGAACGAATGTAACGTTAGAAGAAAACAGCGTCCCTTGTTTCTTTAAAAGGGGCAGCACAATTCCGGTGGGTTCATTTTTGTTGAAAGATCTGAAATCTAAAATATTTTTTTCAAAATATGACGGGTCTATTAGTTGTTTAAACTGCTTGTTTTGCATTTCATCTTCTGTGTAGCCAAGAATGTCCAGGAATGTTTTATTTACATAATTAATGTTTCCCTTACGATCCAGCTTGCATATTAACTCTTTTGTATTGGTTAGGAGATTCCTATAAACTGTTTCCGTAGATTTTAATATTTCATCTTCCTTCACTCTTCGAGTTATATTTGTGCAAAGAACAACAATTGTATCTTGATTATCATCGAGATAAGAGAATTTTGCCTCGAAAACATCCTTTTTGTGTTCCTTGCCAAATATATTAAGATTTACTTTCCAGATTTTTTCTTTCTGTAAATCTTTTTTAATAGTATCAAAAAATTTTTTATCAAATAACTCGAGGGCACTTCCAAAGAATTTTCCCATAAGTTCCTGCTTCGACAAACCAAATAATTTTTCAGATTGGTCGTTCCAATAAATTATTTTTCCATCATTATCAAGAGTAAACAAAGCATTATTCAGGTTGTCAGTAATTGCTTTGTAATAATATAATTCATCTACCTGCTTTGTTAATTTATTTTTCTCTGTTACATCTACTGTAATATTATTAAGAAAGAAAAATAAAAAATTAAGTGTGCCGCGTTTATTTAAAATAGGTTCTATTTTGCAATTGAATGTTAATTTATGTTCATCCCTATCAACAGTTAGCTCGAATTTAACCGGTTCTTCGTTGATGATGACGTTATTAATATTGTCAGATAATAAAGACTTACTTTCCCCGTCAAACAGGTCAATGATGTTGGTCCCAACAACTTTCGGGATATCAATGTTTAAGATTTTTAGCAATGAGCCTGTTGCAAATTGAACCTCGTAATTTACATTCGTTACCATCAATATATCGTTTACATAATGGATTGCTTTTTCAAAATATTCAGAACGAAGTTTCAGATCTTCTTTTGATTCGATCAATACTTTAATGTCTTCAATAAGAAGAATTCCACCAATAACATCATGTTTATCATACATCGGTGAGCCTTTAACAATAAGGTTAATTTGTCTGCCATCAGTTGTAGTTATTTCTTTAATTTCTTTTTCGAACGGGAAGCCGCTAAGGAGCTGTTGTATTTCTTTTGTAATGTTGATGTTAGGAAATATATCAACATTCAAAGCATTTACACCAATTAGAGATGTAGTTTCAAAGTTGTATAGAATACCAAACTTTTTGAAGTTTTGATTTAAATAATCAATCTCTCCGGTAGTAGAAAATGTTATTATCCCTACAGGAGCTTGCTCTATTATTTTATTTGATCGTTCTTGCATATATTACGAACAGACCTGATAGACTCATTCTGCTCTATCCCACCGGATTTAACGCCCTAGAATTAAGCTATAGTTTTAATGGTATTAACAATAATGGTGCTAAAATATTTAACAGTTGGATTAATCAGGAAGAAAGTATCAGATATAAAGTCAAAATAATTGTAATCTTCCTAAGATATTACAAATCAATAGTTTATGAAATCGATCTTTTATTTGTTTAATAGAGCATTGTACGGTTCGACCAAGTCCATCCTTTAATCCGTATCTCTATTGGAATACTCAATGTCTCATTTTGAACTTTATTTGCTGTTTTAGAACAAGATTAGTCCCTAAATGTAACAAATTGATAATTCTAAATATTATACATTTCGTCTTTTTTAATTAAAAACAATGTAGATTTTTTGGTAAATTTACATAATACTCACTAAGATTAATCTGTATGCTAACAAGATTTTTTGAAAAAGTCGGACTCCGTGTTATAAACATCCTGAGAGAACTTGGACAGATTTCAATTTTACTAATTGGTATTATTAAAGGTTTGCGGTATTTGGCAAAGTACAGACGCAGTGTATTACATCAGATGGAGCACATTGGAGTAGGATCTCTCCCACTTGTCCTGATAATTGCGGTATTTACAGGGGCAGTTGCAGCCTGGCAGGCAGCATATCTACTTAAAGGTATTGCGCCAATGTCTATACTTGGCGGCACTACAAGTCGCGCTATAATTACAGAATTGGGTCCTGTGCTCACAGGTATTGTTATTGCCGGTAGAATTGGTGCTTCAATTGCCGCAGAGATTGGAACAATGAAAGTTACTGAACAAATTGATGCGTTGGAGATTATGGCAATCCAGCCCGTTAGATTTTTGGCTATGCCCCGTGTAGTGGCTTCAATTACAATGATGCCGGTTATAGTAGTATTCGCTAATGTCATAGCAATTTTGGGTGCGTTTTTAGTTTCTAACTATTTTATTGGCGTTTCATTTGCTGTATTTTTTAATTCTGTTAAAAAGTTTTTTATTTTTTCAGATTTTACGGCAGGCTTAATAAAAGCTGTTGTTTTTGGAGGTGTTACAGCATTTTTAGGGTGCCATATTGGTTTTCATACATCAGGTGGAGCAGAAGGAGTTGGGCAGGCAACAATTCGTTCATTCGTATTATCTGCTATTATGATCCTCATATTGGATTATTTTCTTTGGATGCTCTTGTTCTAGAATATAAATGTTGTGAAGCTTATTTGATTGTGATGGTATCTCAGTTTCTTCAACTTGATTTAACTTAAATTTTTGCTTAATATTTAAAAAATATATATGCTGATTCAAATCTAATTAGAGGGTTACAAATGGAGCAAATTGAATATAGAATAAAAGAAAGAACCAGGAAAATTCAACTTCCAACTAATCTTGGTTTTGGTAATATCTTTACAGATCATGTGTTAGAAATGGATTATAGCAAAGAAAAAGGCTGGAATAATCCTGTAATAAAACCATTAGAAAATATAGCAATGCATCCGGCAACCATGTTCATTCATTATGGTCAGGCAATCTTTGAAGGACTAAAAGCATATAAAACCGTTAACGGTGATGTAGTTATTTTCAGACCTGAAGATCATTTTAAAAGATTAAATATATCAGCGAAAAGAATATGCATCCCCGAAATTGATGTAAAATTTATGATTAATGCATTAAAGGAATTGGTTAATATAGAACGCGATTGGATACCGGAAACTCAAGGCGAATCTTTATATATCAGACCTTTCATATATGGAAGCGACCCTTTCCTTGGTGTTAATCCTGCCAGCTCATACAAATTAATAATTCTTCTTTCACCCGTTGGTGCTTACTACCCAGAAGGATTCAGACCAATCAAGATTCTTGTTCAGGATGAATATGTTCGCTCTGTTCGTAAGGGTTTAGGAGAGTGTAAAACTCCGGCTAATTATGCTGCGAGTTTATTAGCCGGGCATGAAGCAATGCAGAAAGGTTTTACTCAGGTCCTTTGGTTAGATGGAGTTACTCAAAGATATATTGAAGAGGTGGGCACAATGAACATCTTCATAAATTTGAAGGATGAAATTGTAGCTCCTAAGCTTAATGGAAGTATTCTGCCGGGGATTACAAGAAAAACTGTGATCCAATTGCTTAAAGAATGGAATATGAATATTGTAGAAAGAGATATTACTATAAACGAAGTTATGGAAAAATATGACTCCGGTGATATACTGGGTATTTTTGGCAGCGGAACCGCTGCAGTTATATCATCAATTGGATGGCTTACTTATAAAGATAAAAATATGGTTATTAATAAAGGCGAACCGGGAAAACTTGCAATTAAATTATTTGATAAGATCACCTCAATTCAATATGGAATTCAGGCTGATGATCACGACTGGATTCTTAATATTGATAATAAAGAGGTAGAAGTTAATTGATTCGCCTTATTTGGTTTGTTCTTGTTCTGTGCTTTCTATCTTTTGAAATAAATGCTCAGGAAATCCGTCGTCCTAAAAATATTATTCTTTTAATTGGGGATGGAATGGGGTTGAATTATGTTGCGGCAAATATTTTGAATGATCAAAATAGTCCGTTCAAAAAATTTACAACAGTTGGATTATCAATCACAAAATCAATAGATGAGCTTATTACAGATTCAGCTGCAGGAGCCACGGCTATTGCTACAGGTTATCGCACAAAAAATCGCTATATCTCAGTGGATACGAGCTACAATAAACTTTATACGATTTTTGAACTTGCACGGAAAAAAGGTTTATCAACCGGCATAGTTGTAACAGACGATGTTACCGGTGCAACACCTGCCCCATTTTTCGCACATATTAACAGCCGTTATGAAAGGTTTGATATTGCAAAACAGTTTATTAATAGTAATCTTGATGTTGTGATTGGTGGAGGAGCAAAAAATTTTCTTCAATTTAGCAGTGGCGGTAACAGACCTGGCGAAGTAAATATTATGAGAGCATTGGTTTCTAAAGGATATGGATTTTATTATGACTTTATAAATCTTTCCAAATCATTGTCATCGGAAAAGATATTTGGCTTGCTGGCAAAGGAGAGCTTACCAGCAGCATCAAAAAGAGAGTATACTTTGGGCAACTTAACATCCATTGCTCTAAATCATTTAAATACTAACGAAGATGGATTTATTTTGATGGTGGAAGGATCTCAAATTGATTGGGCAGGGCATGATACAAATTACGTTTATCTTTTATCAGAACTTGAAGATTTTTCTACTGCTGTTAACACCGCCCTGGAATTTGCTCAAAAGGATAAAAACACTTTAGTTATTGTAACTGCGGATCATGAAACAGGCGGGATGACAATTACAGACGGCACCTATACTGCAGACAGTTTAAAAATAGAATTTGTTAATACTCACCACACTGCCGGTCTTGTTGGAGTATTTGCCGCAGGGCCAGGAGAAGATCTTTTTAAGGGGATATATGATAATTACATGATTGGACGCAAAATATTTTTCTTGCTGGATGATTCCCTCGAATACCCTTTTAATTAATAATCTTACCGTAAAAATATAAAAATTCATTTTTCTTCATTTTGCTATTGACAAGTGTTCATTTGTTTACTATATTGATAGTGAACAATTGAGCACTATGATGAAAGAGAAACTAACCGAAAGACAGAATGAAATTTTAAATTTTATTAAGGATTACCGCAGAGAAAACGGATTTCCGCCTACACTAAGAGAAATCGGAGGTAGATTTCAGATTTCTTCTACATTTGGAGTAAAAAGACATCTTAATGCCCTGGAAAAAAAAGGATATGTTGTTATTGAACGCAACGCAAGCAGAGGCATACGTATCATTCAGCATGATGATTACTTTGATGGAGATACAACCCGGGTTGGTGATGAGTTCTTTAATAAAATACCGATCGTTGGAAGAGTTGCTGCAGGATCTCCTATTCTTGCCATGGAGAATATTGAAGGGTCAATTATTATCGACCCAACATTTGTAAAAAAAGCTGAGGGAGCTTTTGCTCTTAGAGTTCGGGGTGATAGCATGATAAATGCCGGAATATTTGAAGGTGATCTGGTTATTGTATCACCCGATAATAAAGGAAAGAGCGGTGATGTAATTGTTGCGATGCTGGATGATGAAGTAACTGTAAAAACATTGAATGTGAAAAAAAATAAGATAGTATTATTACCTGAGAATGATAATTATGATCCTATAACAATTGAAGATAAAAATAGTTTTTCTATAATCGGGAAAGTTAAAGGGGTTGTTAGATGGCTAAACTAAGAAAGGAGAAAAATGAAAACATATATTTTCTTAACCGCAATACGTAATAGAAATAAATTAAAATTTCTATACGATTTACAGGAAACATTTATAGAACCCTACTACTTAGCAATAGATAAAATGGGCAAAAAGGTTATTTATGGCAAAGTGAAACATTCAAACGAAGTGAGAAAATTTAACTACGAGAGAATTTCTAATATTCGAGTACTAAATAACTTTAGATTTTCACCTGTAATCCCTATCATTCCACAGGCATCTTAAAAGGCAGGTAAAACAATTATGAATGAGAATACAAGAGAAAGAATTGATCTTTTGCTGGAGGAATTTTGGAAAAGAGGATATTTAACTGTAAGCAGAAAATTTGGAACCTACTTACCGGAACCGGAAAGAATTGGTAAATTTGATGTTGATATTGTAGCCAGGCACAAGAAAGATTATGCTATCGGTATAAATCTTTCTCAAACAGATTTTGCAGATGAAAAATTAGCAGCCAAATTAGAATATCTGGCTTCCAGACATACAAAATACACTAATAAAAAAGTGAAACTCTTTGTTGGAATTCCAGCCAATTACTTTAAACAAGCCAAAATTATACTTGATAAATTAAATACTGAAGTGCAAAAAAACATTAAGCTATTCCAGATTGTTGAAAGAGATCTCTCTCACACCAGAAAGCAGAAGCATAAAAAATCCTTGCCGCTATTTTCTTAATGCATCATTACGCTAGCAATTTATTTATGTCAGCTCTAAGCGTAAATAAATTGCCCCATCCTTTTTTTTTGACTTTTATAACTGCATTAAACTGCATATTATTACTATTCAAATAATTTACAATTCCCGGGAAAAGTAGTTAGCTTTACTTTATACAAATGTTGAATTAATTTTTCCGGCTGAAATATTTTTTTGAGGTATTAATTTGGATGTAAAACATTCTCAATCTACTGAGATGTTGAGGGAAGAAATCAAGAATTCTGGTAATATTCCTGCTCATATAGCTATTATTATGGATGGGAACGGAAGATGGGCAGAAAAAAGAGGCTTACCAAGAATAGCAGGGCACAAAAGAGGTGTGGATACTGTACGAGATATTGTTGAAGAATGTGCCCAGTTAGGTGTAAAATACTTAACACTTTATACCTTTTCTACAGAAAATTGGAATAGACCAAAAGAGGAAGTCTCAACTTTAATGAGATTATTGTTAAATAGTCTTAAAGCCAGGTTAGACGAATTGGGCAAAAATGATATTAAACTTACAACTATTGGAGACATAGATTCACTTCCTGTAGGAGTTCAGAAGCAATTACAAACTGATATAGAAAAAACGAAACATAATAAAAGGATGACTTTAAACCTCGCCTTAAGCTATAGTGGAAGATGGGAACTAATTGAGGCCATAAAAAGTATATCAATGCAGGTTGCCGGTAACTCTCTTAAAGTAAATGATATCGACGAAAATCTCATATCTAATCATTTAACAACTAGGAATTTACCAGATCCGGACTTGTTGATAAGAACAAGTGGAGAGTTTAGAGTAAGTAATTTTCTTTTATGGCAAATTGCTTACAGCGAGTTTGTTATATTAGATGTTTTGTGGCCAGATTTTAGTGAAGAACATTTATATTATTCAATCAAAGAGTTTCAGAAAAGAGAAAGAAGGTTTGGAAAAGTTAGTGAACAAATTCAGCATAATATAAGGTGTTGAGGATGTTAGGAACCTCCCCACAGAAATTTTATAAATTTATTATACTTTTATTTTTCTGTGTAACATCATTAGTATTTGCCCAGCAGACTAAAACCTACAAAATTTTAGGTATTTCAGTAGAGGGGAACAAAACTGCAGATCAGGCAACAGTAATTCTAAACAGCGGCTTAAACGTTGGGGATGAAATTCTAGTACCCGGCGATCAAACTCTTAATGCTATCAGGCAACTTTGGTCTCTTAATATTTTCTCTGACATACAAATTGTTGTAGATAAAAAAATATCAGATGGTGTTTTCCTTCTGATTAAAGTACAAGAATACCCAAGATTTGAAAGAGTAGTAGTTGAAGGTAATGATAAGATAGATACGGATGATATAGAAGAAAAAATTACTTTTCTAAGAGGATCGATTCTAAAACCGCAGGATATCTCTAAGCTAAAGAATAGAATTCTAAAACTATACTCTGATGAGGGATTCCTAAATGCTACTTTGGATGTTAAGCGATTTAATTATTTTACTGCAGATACTTTAGATGATGACATAACGGTAATTTGGAGAAATGAAAAGGATCTATCGGATGAACTGCCTGTTGAATATTTTTCCGGTGATAGAACATATTCAAATCTGATAGAAAGAATTAAAGATCGTATCATCCTTAAATTAGAAATTGAAGAAGGTGATGAGGTTACTGTTAGAAAAATTAGTTTTATTGGAAACAATGCCTTTGATGATGATGAATTAGCCAGCGAAATGGATGAAACCGGTGTGAGTTCTTGGTGGCAGTTCTGGTCGAGTTCCGATTTTAATCCCGAATTGTTTAAAAAGGATAAACAACTGATTATTGATTACTACAAAAGCCAGGGTTACGGGGATGCTGAGATATTAAAGGATTCTTTAATTTATGATAACGAAAACAAGGATGTGGAAATTGTGCTCTATATTAATGAAGGCCCTCAATATAAGATTAGAAATATTATTTGGGAAGGTAATACAGTATATCCTGATCAAATTCTTTCACAGCGGTTGGGATTTAAAAAAGGCGACGTTTACAATTATCAAAAATTCCAAATGAATTTAAGAGGCAATGAATCTCAATCGGACGTATCTGCTCTTTATTTGGATAACGGGTATCTTACATTTAGTATTACACCCGAAGAAATAAAAGTAGCTGAAGATTCAGTAGACTTGATAATAAGAGTTGAAGAAAGAAAGCAGTTTCGTATATCAAAGGTTAGTATTTTAGGTAATACAAAAACTAAGGATAAAGTAATTAGAAGAGAACTTTATACAATCCCAGGCGATTACTTTAACAGGGCTCTGCTTTTCCGCAGTATTCAGCAGCTTGCAAATCTTCAATATTTCAGTGTAGAAAAACTCTATGGTCCTGATGGAATAGGCACTAAGATTGAAAGTGACAGTACAGTTGCAGTTTCGTTCAATGTTCAAGAGAAATCCAGTGATTATTTAAATGCTTCCGTTGGATACAGTGGTAGTTTTGGATTCAGCGGCTCGGTTGGTGTTACATTAACTAATTTCTCAATACTTGAGCCATTTTCTTTAGGCGCTGGGCAGGTCCTTAATTTTAACTGGCAGTTTGGTGTTGGAAATGTATTCCGAACTTTTACTATAGGATTTACAGAGCCTTGGTTTAATGATACTCCAACTTCTGTTGGTATTGAGTTGTTTGATACACGCCAGCGATTCGTTTATGACTTAAGACAATTAGGCGGCACATTACGAGTTGGAAGAAGGTTGAAATTTCCGGATGATTTCTTTTACGTTCAGGGATTGTTCAGGTACCAGTTTAACGATGTAATTGAAGGGCAAAATTTTTATACTGAAGGTATTACAAATCAATTTACATTGGGCGTTACATTAAGCCGAAGAAATATCGATAATCCAATATTCCCTTCAGCCGGTTCAAGCTTTACTCTTAGCGCTGAAATATCGGGTGGTCCTTTTCTGCCGGGTGATGTTGATTATTTGAAGATGGGTTTTAAAGCAGAATGGTATAAGAGGCTTTTCAATTCCAAAAGACTGGTTTTTTATACAATAGCAGATTTCGGGTATATTGATGAGATAGTTAAAGGAACTCCTATCCAACCGTTTGAATTTTTCTTTATGGGTGGTAATGGATTAGTTATTGCTACAGTGCCATTACGTGGTTATGAAGATCGTACAGTTGGACCCCGGAATATATTTAGACAGATTATTGGAGGAAGGGTAATGACCAAATTCGGTGCAGAAATTAGATTTGCTGTTGCTCTCGAGCCAATACCATTATATCTACTAACATTTGCTGAAGCAGGTAATGTCTTTGAAGATTTCGAAAAAACAGATATTTTTGATCTTAGAAGATCTGTTGGTTTCGGTGCAAGAATTCTTATAAATCCTATCGGGTTACTGGGATTTGACTTTGGTTATGGGTTCGACAGAAAAATTACAGATGGAAGAGATCCTGAGTGGCTGTTCCATTTCCAATTTGGACGGGGATTTTAGTAGTTAAGAATATCAATAAATTAAATAGAGGATTAAATTAGTGAAAAGGAAATTATTTTTTATTGGGGTAATTTTGTTTGTAACTGTGAATTTGATTTTTGCTCAGGGAGAAAAAATCGGTTACGTAGATTCACAAATAATTTTAACACAATTTCCTCCTGCAATCAAGGCACAAGGAGATCTGGATGCAACAACAAATTTATGGTCAGCACAGTTAGATTCAATGACGCTGTCTTATCAGCAATTGTTAACCGATTATCAAAAACAAGCTAACATTATGCCCGAGGATCAACAGCTGGCTGCACAGAAAAATATCGTTCAGCTAGAGCAAAAAATTGTTGATTTCAGAAGAGTAAAATTTTCTCAGCAAGAGGGGGAAATATTCAGAATACAAGACGAACTATTTTCTCCGGTAAAAACTAGTATATATAATGCTATTGAATCTGTTGCAAAAGAAGAAGGAATGAAATTTATTTTTGACAAAAGTGGAGATATACTTCTTCTTTATGCCGATTCTGCTTATGATATAACATATAAAGTGCTCGATCATCTTAAAAGAGGAAAGTAATTCTAAGGAAATTCTTCCGGAATTTTTATAAGTTCCTTTTTATAGAAAGGAACTTTTTTTAATTTATATTATTAATACAGCCCCATTTCGTTATGAAAAAATTACATTTAATTCTTTCCTTTGTTTTTCTCTTCTCATCCTTTTCTTTATTTGCCCAGTTGAAAATTGGTTTTGTCGATTCCGATACTATCATGGATAACCTGCCGGATGTACAAGATACAAGACAAAAGTTAGACCAGATGATACGTGATTGGCAAAACGAATTAAGAGGAATGGAATCTGATTATAAAAAACAGAAAGATGATTTCGACAAGAGCAGTCTGATAATGACTGATCAGACAAGAGCAGAAGCACAAAAAAAATTGTCGGAATTGGGAAATAAAATCTCTGAGTTTCGTGATAAGAAATTTGGACCCAATGGCGAGTTATTCCAGAAACAGGATGAATTGATGAAGCCGGTTCAGAATAGAATTTTTAATGCAATTCAGGAAATTGCTGCGGATGAAGATCTTGATTTTGTTTTTGACAGAAGCGGAGATATATTGCTTTTATATGCAAAAAATGAGTATGATATAACAGCAAAAGTATTAGAAAAGCTTCAATTGGAGTAGAACAGTGAATATTATTCTTAAAGAGATTGCCCAACTGGTTGGCGGAAAAATTACGGGGAATGAAGATCTTATTATTACCCGTGTATCAAAAATAGAGGAAGCACAGAAAGGTGATCTAACTTTCCTATATCTTCCTAAATACGAAAAATACTTTTCTTCAACAAATGCTTCCGCTATTATTGTTAAACCTGATTTTACCAAATCCAGAAATAATATTACCTATCTTGAACTTGATGAACCCGATAAAGCATTTGCGAAAATTATTGTTAAATATTTCTCCTCTAATCTGTCACTTACCGGTATCGATAAATCTGCCTCTGTTGACGAAAGTACTAAGATTGGTAAAAATGTAGCTCTCGGTAAAAATGTTGTTATAGCTGGCGGAGGTAAAATTGGCAGCAATGTTAAGATATATCATAATGTTGTATTATTGGAAAATGTTGAAATAGGGAATGACACAGTAATATTTCCAAATGTAACTATTAGAGAAAACTGTAAAATCGGGATGTCAGTTATTATTCATGCTGGTTCAGTAATTGGTTCAGACGGGTTTGGATTTAACCCCGATGATAAGGGTGTTTACCATAAAGTACCGCAAATGGGTAATGTAATTTTAGAAGATGATGTAGATATTGGTGCTAATGTTACTATTGATAGAGCCGCACTTGGCTCAACAATTATTAAGCGTGGAGCTAAAATTGATAACCTTGTTCAATTGGGTCATAATGTTGTTATAGGTGAAGATTCTGTTATTGCAGCTCAAACAGGAATATCCGGTTCCACGAAAATTGGTAACCATTGCATACTCGCTGGTCAGGTTGGTGTTGCCGGGCATGTGGAAATAGGCGATAATATTGTTTTGCTGGCTCAGTCTGGAGTATCAAAATCTTTAAAGAAGCCGGGATTATATTTTGGGTGTCCGGCAAAGGAACTGAAAACTTCTCACAGACTTGAAGCACACATTAGGAACCTTCCGGATTATGCTGAGCGTATAAGGAACTTAGAGAATGAAATTAATGTTTTAAAAAAACAATCGGAGAATAAATCCTGATTAATTAATTCTAATCTCATACTTCATAAATATGTTCTATATTGTAATTCTAACATCATCTCATTATCTTTTCAATCATATTTTAGAAGTAAAATTTCAATCACTTAAATATCCAACCTATGCTTGAACAACAAAGAACTATAAAAAAATCTGTTTCGATGTCTGGAATTGGATTACATACAGGCGCAGAATGTACAATGACCTTTAAACCCGCTCCTGAAAATTATGGTATCAGATTTATTCGTGGTGATTTAGGTGGCAATCCTGAAATTGTGGCGATTGCTGATAATGTAATTGACGTATCAAGAGGTACAACATTAGGAATTGGCGATGTAAAAGTACATACAGTAGAACATGTTCTTGCAGCCATAGCTGGTCTGCAAATAGATAATATAAAAATAGATATTGATGGAATTGAACCTCCTGTTGGTGACGGCAGTGCAATGCCTTATGTAAAAGTTTTACAGAGTGCTGGATTTGAGACACAGAATTCACCCAAAGATTATCTCATAATTGATAAAACAGTAATGTTTCATGATGAAGATAAAGACATTGATATTGTGGCATTGCCACTTGACGACTATAGATTGACCGTGATGGTTGATTATCAAAATCCCGCATTAGGAAGCCAGCATACAGGACTATTTGATATTGAAAAAGAATTTGTCGATGATTTTGCTTCGGCACGTACTTTTTGTTTTTTAAGTGAAGTTGAAGAACTTGCTGATCAGGGGTTGATTAAAGGCGGCGATCTCGATAATGCCGTGGTTATAGTTGATCGTCAGGTAGATGAAAAAGATCTTAAAGCATTAGGAAAGAAAATTGGTATTAAAGAAGAATTTAAACTTGGGAAAAACGGAATACTAAATAATAAAGACCTCCGTTACAAAAATGAACCTGTAAGACATAAGCTTTTAGATTTAATAGGAGATCTTGCTCTAATAGGTGCCCCGATTAAAGCTCAGATTTTGGCTGCCCGCCCCGGACATCGTGCAAATGTTGAATTTGCTAAAAAGGTTAGAAAACTTTATCAACAGAAAAAATTAGTCAAGAAATATCAGTTAGTAAAAAAAGAAGGTGTAGTTTTTGATACGGCAGCAATTGAAAGAATTTTACCGCATCGTTATCCATTTTTACTTGTAGATAAAATTATAGAATTAGATTTTGATAATAGGGTGGTTGGTGTAAAATCCGTAACGGCTAATGAACCATTTTTCCCCGGACACTTTCCTGGCAATCCCATTATGCCTGGAGTTTTAATACTTGAAGCAATGGCGCAAACAGGAGGTGTACTGATATTAAATTCAGTATCTGATCCTAACGAAAAACTTGTTTACTTTATGCAAATAAACAATGCTAAGTTCAGAAAACCGGTTGTTCCCGGCGATCAGCTATATATGGAACTGGAATTGGTGAACAAGAGAAGTAAATTTGTTACAATGAAAGGTAAAGCGTATGTAGATAATGTGTTAGTTGCTGAAGCAGAATTTATGGCTGGTGTTGTTGATAAACCAAAGAAGACCGAAAGTTAAATTGTACATCATGAATATTATTCATCCTACTGCAATTGTATCTGGAAAAGCCAGGCTTGGCAAGAATATAACAGTTAGTGCTTATGCAATTATTGAGGATGATGTTGAGATAGCCCAAGATAGTATGATAGGTCCTCATGCAGTTATTTATGATGGTGCAAGAATTGGTGAACAAGTTAAGATTATGCAGGGCGCTTCTGTTTCAAATATCCCGCAAGATTTAAAATATGCGAATGAAGAATCTTTCTTTTATGTTGGTGATGGTACAGTAATACGTGAATTTGTTACACTTCATAGAGGTACCGCTGAAACCGGATTTTCTAGAGTTGGAAAGAATTGCCTTATAATGGCTTATGCACATGTAGCTCACGATGTTGTCTTGGGTAATAATTGTATAGTTTCTAACTTAGTTCAGATAGGCGGCTTTGTAACAATTGGAGATTATGTAGTAATTGGTGGGAATACTTCCGTGCACCAGTTTAGCAAAATTGGTGACCATGCTATGGCAGGTGGAGGCTTGCGTATTAGCAAAGATATTCCTCCTTACGTACTTGCTGGAAATGATCCATTAAGATATTCAGGACTAAACACAGTTGGGTTGAGAAGACGTGGGTATTCAAACGAAGATATTGAAACATTAAAAAAAGCTTACCATATATTATTTGAGTCAGGATTGAATATAACGCAAGCAAAATTGAAAATGCAAGAAGAATATAAACATAACAATCTAGTTAAAAACATTTTGAAGTTTCTTGATGATAGTGACAGGGGGATAATAAGAAAATGAATTGGAAATTTATTAGCAGCGGAATTAACAGTGGATCGTATAATATGGATTTTGATATGATGCTTGCGAAATCACTAATTAATAATGAAGCTATTTTAAGATTGTATCAGTGGAATCCATATTGTATTTCTATTGGTACGAACCAATCGGAAGGTTCATTAAAATTTGACAAAATTATAACTAATAATATTGATGTAGTTAAGAGACCAACAGGTGGAAGAGCAATACTCCATTCTGAAGAATTAACTTATTCAGTTATTTATCCTATTGGTAAAAGATTCTTTCCCAAAGAACTTTACAGAGAAATTAATCTTGCGTTGAAAAAAGGTTTGATAATGTTTAATAGTATATTAGAAAATATTAAACTTGAATATGTGCAACCGAACTTCCCATCGTTTTATAAAAAAGATAAAAGTACTGTTTGTTTTGCTGTATCTTCTAAGAATGAAATTAATTTTGAGGGAAAGAAAATTGTTGGAAGTGCCCAGCGCAAAATGAGAAATGTTATTCTACAGCACGGCTCAATATTGTGTGGAGGCAAGCATAAAGAAATTACAGAATATTTAAATCTGCCGGAAGAATCTTTAATGGAAATCCGTACTGAAATGAATTATAACACTACGGATCTAAATGAAATTCTTAAGGAAAATATTAACATTGAAAGATTAATATCTTGCATAAAAAGAGGTTTTGAAATACACTTTAATTTTGCTTTTGAAAATTTAGAACAAAAATCCAATTTGGCATTATCGTTTGTTTGAAAAAGTATGAGCTTTGAAAAAGAAATAAAGAGAGTTACAACTAAATCACTTTCTCTTCTTAAAAAGAAAGGGATAAAGATATCAGCACTAACCGCTTATGATTTTATAACTGCAAAACTTTTAGATGAAGCGGGAATTGATGTTTTATTAGTTGGCGATTCATTAAGCAACGTATTCCAGGGTAATGAAACGACTTTACCTGTTACGATGGATGAAATGATTTATCACACGAAAGCTGTATCCAAAGGTGTAAACCGGGCTATGTTAGTTGTTGACATGCCTTTCATGTCGTATCAGCTTAATATTGATGAGGCATTTAGAAACGCCGGAAGAATTATGAAGGAAACGCCTGCAGGTGCTGTAAAACTTGAGGGGGGAAGACGGATTGCAGATACAATAAGTAAAATTACCGAACATGGATTACCGATAATGGGGCATATAGGCTTAATGCCGCAAAGCATACATAAATACGGAGGTTATGGCGAACGGGGTAAAACTGATGAGGAAGCACTGGAAATTATGGAAGATGCTAAAATTATTGAGGAAGCTGGTGCATTTGCTTTAGTACTTGAAAAAATTCCTGCCACTCTTGCGAAAGAAATTACGACATCTATTAAAATTCCAACAATTGGTATTGGTGCCGGTGTTGACTGCGATGGACAAATATTAGTTACGCCGGATATGCTTGGTCTGACCACGGATTTTCATCCGCGTTTTGTAAGACATTATTCTTCTCTTGCAAAAGAAATTAACGAAGCTGTTAAAGATTATATTGAAGATGTAAAGAATGGATTATTCCCCACCGATAAAGAAAGTTATTAAAGAAGTACAGTTAAAAATCATCTGAATATGCGATTATTTTGTTTCTTGTTTGTTTTATCTTCTCTGTTTTATTCAACAATCTTTGCTCAATTGGATTCTGAAATTTTCCTGGAGGGTGCTACCATTACCGGTATTGCTCAGTCAGGTGGTTATCTTTGGATTTCTACATACGGGCAGGGTATTTATAGATATTCAATGGGGGATAAAAAGTGGATTAATTATTCTACCAAAAGCGGAAATCTTGAAAATGATCTGTTCTACACGGTTGAGACAAATAAAGATTATGTGTGGGCCGGTTCTGCGGAGGGATTATTTATTTTTAATAAAGCAAGAAAAAAATGGAGCAAACGTAAGTTTGCTCAGGGTGGGCAATTTGGTAATTGGATAAGATCTTTAAAGTATGATTCAACAGAAAATATTCTATGGATTGGTAGGTTCCGGAACATAACACATTTAGATGTTATCCACCGAAGATATGTTGATATTAACATGATGCAGGGGAAAGATCAAAAATCAAATAACATAAAATCAATTGCACTTGACAGCGATAGCCTTGTTTGGTTTGGAACTGAATCAGGTGTTCATCGTTATGAGAAAAAAAAAATGTTAAAGGATAGGTCTGCCTGGAAATATATTACTAACAAGAAGCGCGGTTTTAACGAAGAAGGACAATCAGTATCTGTTTCTTCTATGCTGTTTGAGGGCGGCAGAATTTGGTTCGGAACAGATGAATTTACTACTTCCTCTGATCCGGATTTTAATGTTGGAGGTATTTACATTTTTGACCGGCAGCTGGATTGGGAAAGGATCTCCCAGATTGATGGCTTGGCTGACAACGGAATATATGCTTTAGAGAAAACCGGCAATTATATATGGGCGGGAGTATATTCTTTTGAAAAAAAGGAAAACTTTGAACAAGGTAAAGGGCTGTTTTTAATCAATCGCATAACGTTGGAAGTTACTAAGGTTAATCTGGATCAACTAAGAATAAGTTCTGCTACATTCCTAACATTTCATTTTGATGGGAAAAATATGTGGGTTGGCAGCAATGCCGGATTGTTAAGAATTCGTATTACTAACCCGCTTGCAAAATGGGAAGGTAACAAATCTTCCAATCAGGGTTAAATCTTACTATTCCTTCGTGTAGATAAATTGTATTTACTCAATTATTATTTGCAAGTTAATCTCATTAATATATCCTTTTCTATTAATGTTAATATATTAGGTAATGCAATTCACACTTTAACAACATTCATATTATCACTATTTTTAGTGTTATGTTTATTTAAAACGGGTTACATGATGTTAAAACTATCCGGAAAACGGATTAATGAATTAAAACATAATTTTGATGGAAAAAAAATTGGTGTTATAGGCGATATGATGCTGGACGGATATTTTTGGGGAGATGTAAAAAGAGTCTCCCCCGAAGCACCGGTTCCGGTTTTGGAAGTTGAAGAAGAATTTTTCCGGTTCGGCGGAGCTGCAAATGTAGCACTAAATATTTCCACACTCGGCAGTATCCCTTTCCCTATCGGAGTGATTGGCTATGATAACAGTGGATCTGTGTTCAAAGCTTTATTAAAGGAATTTAACATAAATAATAATGGTATTATAACTGATGATTCGCGTCCGACAACAACAAAGACTCGTGTAATAGCCGGCAGTCAGCATGTTGTAAGGATTGATAAAGAATGTAAGGATTATCTGAATGAAAATATACAGAACCAGTTACTTGGATATTTTGAGAGTATAGTTGCTACTCTTGATGCAATAATTCTTCAGGATTACAATAAGGGTGTTCTCAGTGAAGAATTAATTAAAAAGATTATTGATATTGCCAATGAGAAAAATGTTTTGATTACAGTCGATCCTAAATTTGATAATTTCTTTGCTTATAAAAATGTTACAGTATTTAAACCAAATCGAAAAGAAGCAGAAGAAAAATTTGGTATTAAAATAATTTCTTCTAAAGATGTGAGTTATGCCGGGAGCAAACTTCTGGAAAAATTAGAAGCGAAATATTTGTTGTTAACCCTGGGTGAAGAAGGAATAGCTGTGTTCGAGAAGGGTAAAAAAGAAAAACGAATGCCTACAAAAGCCAGAAATGTTGCAGATGTTTCAGGTGCCGGTGATACTGTAATTTCAACTTTAACATTATCGCTTGCCGCAGGAGCAAATATACTTGAAGCATCTTATTTAGCAAATTACGCCGGCGGTCTGGTGTGTGAAGAAGTTGGAATTGTTCCAATTGATAAAGAGAAATTATTTTCAACCATATCAAAAGAAAACAAATGAACGGTATTAAAACTCTGGATGAAATTATAGTTATTCGAAAGCAATTGCAGGATCAAAATAAAAAGGTGGTATTTACAAACGGCTGTTTCGATATAATTCACGCTGGTCATATTGATTATCTTTCAAAAGCCAAAACATTAGGCGATGTTATGATAGTTGGTTTGAACAGTGATGATTCTGTACAAATAATTAAGGGTAAAAAGCGACCAATCCTAAAAGAATCCGAACGTGCGTTTATCCTCACGAATATTGAACACGTTGACTATGTTGTGATTTTCGATCAGGATACTCCCGAACAACTTATTGCGAAACTAATTCCTGATATATTAGTAAAAGGTGCTGATTGGAATATAGAAGATATTGTTGGAAAAGACATTGTACTTGCAAATGGTGGCGAGGTTAAAACAATTACGTTTGTAAATGAACAGTCTACTTCAAAAATTATTGATATAATTCTTGAACGGTATAAAGATTAGTGTTTAGGTAATAAATTGCTCTTTCGAAAAAAATCAAAAATAAAGAAGCCGGTATTTAGAAAGATAGTTAACGCTTTTATCTATTTTAACATTGGTGTGATTGTAGCACTTTTAATTCTTTTTGGCATTTCTCAAACTTTTACATTTCGTGATTGGCTTCGTGAAAAAGTAGTAACAACGATAAATGGTTCAATTAATGGAGAAATTTCTATTGAAAGATTAGATGGAACTATATTCACATCTATTATACTCACTAATACTTCTCTGGTTCAGGAAGGGGATACTTTACTTTTTGCAGAAAAAATAGAAGTGCGTACCAGTCCGCTAAGATTATTAATTAAGTCTATATATCTTAGAGAATTTAGAATAACAAATGCAAGAATTTCAATATTAAAGGATAACACAGGAAAGTTAAATATTTCCAAACTTCTAATACCTTCAAGTGAACCAACAACTGAAGACTCAACCTCTTCTGAGTTTGCATTTAAGTTTCAGGTTGAAAATTTTTCACTGAACAATGTTGATCTTAGTTTTCAAACTTATGATAACAAAAACAGTATGCAGTTCTATGATAATATTAATACTGATGATTTAAGATTAACTGGATTAAATCTTTCGTTAAGTGTCTTTGCTGATATTGCTGCAGAAGTAGTTACACTAAACATTAATAATTTTTCTGTTAAACCAAATATAAATGGATTTCATCTCAAAAATCTATCCGGGTATCTGGCTATTGAAAATGAAAAACTGACTATAAATGGATTTCATATTATTACAGACAGATCAAATTTATTGTTAAATGCCAATGTAGATAAGTTCCCTTTATTAGGTACTGAAAAAATTAATATTGAAGAAGCTCCATTTGTTTTAGACTTAACAGCTGATGGAATTGAATTTGATGATTTAACTAATTTTGTCCCCGCCATCGAATTGCTTCAGGGCACAATAAATACAAATATAAGTGTAAAGGGTACGTTGAACGATCTTCACTTAAACAATCTTTACCTTGCTTTCCATAATACCCGAATGAATCTAAGCGGTCATATTAAAAATATTACAGCCGGCGAGAAGATGTTAATTGATTTAAAATTTTCAGACACACAATTTCATTCTGCCGATCCTGATAAGCTGTTAAGAACAATTGATCTTCCGGTTTATGATAAATACGGGTTATTAAGATTCGACACACTTTATTTTAAAGGTACTCCGCTTCAGTTTAGTGCAGGTATGAATGTTGTGACAGATCGGGGTGAATTTGATGCGCTTGTGTCACTTGATTTGGCATCAGAGGAAATGAAATACGATATTATTATGAATACACAAAATTTGGATTTATTTCCGGTAATAAATATCTCTACAAATTTAAATAGTAACATTGTTTTAAAAGGGGAAGGCACATCACCCGATAGGATGAAAACTAACTTAATGGTTAATGCCAATTGGTCTGAAATTCAAAGCAAAAAATATCAGAAATTAAAAATTGATATAGCAGCTTTCGATGCAAACGTTAATTATGATATTATTTTTAAATCTGATACTACTTCAGGAAGAATTACAGGGCAAATTGATTTTACGAATCTGGACGATCCAATTTATAGTATGGATGCATCCTTGAATAATATTAATCTTTCAGAACTAATATCCAGTGATGAATTGGTAAGTAATATCAATATTAACATCTCTGCTGAAGGAAATAGTTTTGATCCCGACAGTCTGGAATTATTTGCAGTTATTTCGGTTGATAGCACAAAAATTGGAGGGATCAATATAAATAATTTGCAATCAATTATTGATATAAGAAAAGATCATGAAGAGGGCAGAGTAATAAATCTTGTTTCTAATCTAGCGGATATTACTTTGGCTGGGAATTTTTCAATTTTAGATATTGTAACGCTGATTGATACTGAAGTAAATATGATAACGGATTTTATTAATTACAACATTGATAAAATAAATCCTTCCAATAGCTATTCGTTAGATGAAGATCTCCATTCATTTAATTTGCCAGGAAGAATGTTAGATATTGATTATTCAATAGAGTTTAAGGATTTTGAATTACTCTCCTTATTGTTGGGTAACATCGATCTTGAGATTGATGGTGACATTAACGGAATTATAAAACGCAATGGTGATTCCTTAAGTGTTTCAATTGCTATGGATGTTAATTATTTTAAATATTTAAAAGCTGATGAGCTATATTTTGTTTCAGACATGGTAATGAACATTGAAATTTTAAATGATTTTTCAGTTGAGTTCCCCGAAGCTATTCAATTGAGTATTGACCTTTCTGTTAATAAACTTTTTCTTAATGAAAAATTTCATGATATAAACCTAAATGCAAATATTAATCATAATAATATCTCAGTTCGTTTTAGCGGCAGATTAGAAGATTACCTGGCAGCAAGCTTAAACGGTAATATTGCACTTGGTGGGAATGCTGTAAATATAGTCCTCGATTCATTATTAGTTAAGTATAATGATTTTAGCCTTTGGAATAAAGATAAGATTGATGTTAACTACTATAATGATACGTTCAGTTTTAATAAATTTATCTTAACTCATTATCCCGGAGATATTGAATTAGACGGTTCGTTTTCTCTTAATGCTGATCAAAGACTTAGTTTGCATATAAATAATTTACCCGGAAAAGATATAAGCACCCAGATTTTTCGTTTACCGGCAGAAACAGGGTTTGAGTCTAGTATTAATTTTACAGCATTCTTACAGGGAACGGCACAATCGCCAATGCTCAACATGAATTTTTCAATTGACAGTATCAGCATAAAGAATATGAAGGTTGGCACTTTGTTTAGCACCGGAAATTATAATAATGGCGAGCTTAGTTTTGAAATCAATTTCTTAGATACATTATTCAATCTAAAAAAACCAAAGCTTGTAATTAAAGGATTGCTGCCCATTGATCTTTCAATACAAAATGATGTGGAAGCGATGAAGGAAAAAGAAAAAAAAGATTCAAATGTTTTGTTAGCTTTAGAAGCAAATGATTTTGATCTGCGTACAATTTCCAGTCTCATTCCGTTTGTTAAAGAATTGCAGGGCAGCCTGGTTGCAAAAGTTAACATTGCGGGGACAATGAATAATTTGGATTTTTCAGGCGGTGCCACATTAAATAATTTATCTTTTATATCCTTACAAAATAATCTTAAATACGAAGCATATGCTAAGATGAATTTAGACAATGAATTTTTAAATTTCGAAAGTTTTTTTCTTAAAAACTTAGAAGACACAAAGGGAGGTGGTATTCTTTCCGGAAGTGGAAAGATTGCTCATAGTAATTTTGATATTGGTGATTATAACTTTCAGGCAAATGGGAAGTTAAAAATTCTTGGGAAAGAAACTCGTGCTGTTAATCCAACAATTTTTGGGGATTTAACAATTGCAACGGGAGAAAATTTAACTTTTGTAAAAAATAATGATGAAAATACTCTGACGGCTGATTTAATTATTAGCGGAGGTGCAGAAATAACTATTTTACCTGCTCACTCAGCATTTTCAAATACAACAGATAAATATATATATGAGTACAAGAAATATGCAATTTCTGGTGATGGTGAGGCTCTTATAGACAGTCTTATTTTTATTAGTCATCTTATTAGTCGGCAAAAAGAAATCAAGCCTTCCAGTCCGGCTACATTGAATCTAAAAATAAAAATTGGTGTTGAAGATGAAGCAAAAATTGTATTTATTCTCTCACCTGAATTTAAGCAAAACCTTACGGCATACATTGGAGGAAACTTCGAATACAATTTTGTAAATAATAAAACAGTAGTAACCGGAGAGCTTGTATTATTGGATGGCTCCAAATTAGAATTTATAAAACCCTTTGCTGCTTCAGGAACTGTGAAATTTATTGACGAGCTGGATAATCCATATTTAGACATAACAGCTGCATACCAGGATTATTATACATCTTCTGATACTACACGGGCTGCAAATACTGAAAAAGAAGTTGAAATAAGAATCAGGTTAGAGGGTCCTTTGAATGAGTTAAACAGAAATTTCATACAGGAAGAAAACAATATTAGTGTCTATATCCGTGATAATAATTTGGCAGATTATCAGTTAGATGCAACAAAAACATCATCAGACGCAATAATGTTTATTATTGTTGGAAAGTTTACAGATGATGCTTCAAGTCAGGATCGAAATGTGGCTGCTTTAACTGCAGCATCATTTGCCGGCTCATTAATAGGAAGCTTCTTAAATGAAAATTTTGGAGACATTATTAGAAGCGTTCGAGTTCAGCAGGTTGGATCGCAAACAAAATTTAGTCTTATTGGTAAAGCTGGCCCGGTTAGATATGAGATAGGGGGTACTTCCCAGGTATTTCAGGATTTTAGCCGTGCAAATATAAAAATCGAGTATCCGCCGATTAGCTCATTAAGAAATCTGGTATTAAGGCTTCAAAGAAGAGATCAGGTACAAAATTCCACAACATACACCGAAATGGTGAACGAAGTAGGTGTAAAGTATAGATTTGAATTCTGATGAAAAGGAAGATTGAAAATTTTTTTAAGAAGAACAACGGAACAGCCTTTAAAAGTAAAGAAATTGCAAAGCGGCTTAATCTGATAGACCCTGCAGATTACACTCAATTAAAATCAATTCTACATAAATTATACAAAGAAGATTTTCTTCTGAGGAAAGGTAAACGATTTCAAATAAATCTTTTTCCCGATAGCAGCAAGCTTCAGGGAACTTTACAGAATCATCCTGACGGATATGGCTTTGTAATACCCAAGAAAAAAAAATTGGGTGATATTTTTATTTCTGAAAGAAATATTGGGCCTTCTTTTGATGGCGACACGGTTGAGGTAGTGTTATTTGCAAAATCGAAAGGGAAAAATCTTGAGGGGCAAATAATAAATATTATTGAGAGAAAGAGAAAAGAAATATTAGGTACTCTTCACAAAACAAAATCGTTCTATTTTATCATTCCGGATGATTTTTATCTTCAACGGGATATTTACATTGATAAAGCAAATTTAAATGAAGCAAAGGAGGGTGATAAAGTAATTGTAGGTAATATAGAGTGGGATACTTCTATGCTTAATCCGGAAGGTGTGGTATTAGAAGTATTGGGCAAAGAAGGTTCTGCCGACGTTGAATTTACTGCAATTGCCAGGCGGTACAATTTAAGAACTAATTTTCCTGCCAAAGTATTGCGTGAGACTGAGGCAATTAAATTTAATATTTCAAAGGAAGAAGTAAAAAAAAGAATGGACCTTAGAAAAGACATTATCTTTACTATAGATCCAGAAGATGCAAAGGATTATGACGATGCTTTGTCTATTAAAGTTTTAGAGAATGGGAATTTTAATTTAGGTGTTCATATTGCCGATGTTAGCCATTTTGTACCTAAAGGTTCAGCACTGGATAATCAGGCAAGGTTGCGTGGCAATAGCGTTTATCTTGTTGGAAAAGTTATACCGATGCTGCCGGAAAAGATTTCGAACGGTGTTTGCTCTCTTATTCCATATGAGGATAGATTTACTTACTCGGTTATATTTGAAATTACTCAACATGGAAAAATTGTTAAGTATGATATTGTAAAATCCATAATTAATAGCAAAAGACGTTTTACATACGAGGAAGTACAGGAAATTATTGAAACGGGGAAAGGTGATTTCTATAAAGAAGTTATTCAATTAAATAATTTTGCAAAAACGCTAAGGCAAAAAAGAATAGCTATGGGTAGTATCGAATTCTCTAAGCCGGAAGTTGTATTTGAATTGGATGAAGATGGCAATGCTATAGCAATTATCCGAAAAGAGATTAAAGAAAGTAACATGCTTGTAGAAGAATTTATGCTCCTGGCAAATAAAACTATTGCCCGTCATTTATTTCAGAAAAAAAAATCAAATAGAAAATCTTTTGTTTATCGAGTTCATGATAAACCTGATCAGGAAAAGATCGAAGAATTTTCAAGATTTGTAAATTCACTCGGATTCACTTTTAATAAAGATTCTTTTAAGGATTCAAAAGAAATTCAGCGCTTAATATCGCAAGTAAAAGATTTAGAAGAAAATGCGGTAATAAATGAACTGGCTATTCGTTCGATGGCAAAAGCAGTTTATTCAAATAATAACATCGGTCATTTCGGATTAGGTTTTAAATACTATACTCATTTCACTTCGCCCATTCGAAGATACGCTGATCTAATAGTCCACCGTTTAGTTTATACTTATGGTCAAAATAATTCCGGAACGGATTATTCACTTGAAGATTTGAGTAAAATATGCGATCATATATCCACTTGTGAACGTAATGCTGTGGAGGCGGAGAGGCGCTCTGTAAAAATAAAGCAGGTTGATTATTTGAAGAATAAAATTGGCGAGGAATTCCACGCGGTTGTATCCGGAGTAACATATTATGGTATTTTCATTCAAATATCCAGTATTTTAGCCGATGGATTAATCAGAGTAAGAGATTTGGAGGGAGATTTTTACGTTTATGATGAAAAAAAATATTCTTTAATTGGTAAGCATAATAATAAAAGTTATAGATTAGGAGATAAATTATTTGTTAAACTTATTCGGGTTGATGCCGATAAACTTGAATTGGATTTTATAACAGTCGGATAAGCACAATTTAATCATGCAAAAAAAAATATTATATATTACTCTAACCCTTTTCATAATGCAGGGCAGCATCTTTGCCCAGTTTGGACAGAATAAAGTGCAGTACAAAACCTTCGATTGGTATTATATTCAAACAAAACATTTTGATATTTATTTTAGTAAAGGCGGTGACATGCTGGCGGAATTTGCTGCACAAGCAGCCGAAGACGCCTTAGTAAAAATTCAAGAAAGTTTTAATTATGAAATAAATAACAGAATAACTTTAATTGTTTATAATTCTCAGAATGATTTTCAAGAAACAAATGTTACAGATTCTTACCTTAGTGAAGGCATTCAGGGATTTACAGAACTCTTTAAAAACAGAGTCGTTGTTCAATTTACCGGTTCCTACAAAGCACTCCGGCATTTAATTCACCATGAACTATCTCACGCTGTTATTAATGATTTATATTATGGCGGATCCCTTCAAAATATAATTTCGAATAAAATAACTTTACAGTTACCTCTTTGGTTTAACGAAGGAATGGCAGAGTATCAGGCTCTTGGCTGGAACATTGAAGAAGATATGTTTATAAGAGATGCAGCCTTAGGTGAATACCTTCCTGATATTCAAAAGTTAAGTGGATTTTTTGCTTACCGCGGGGGGCAGGCAATTTTTTATTACATTGCAAAAAAATATGGTAAAGAGAAAATTGGCGAATTGATCCATAATCTAAAAGGTACCGGAAATATTAATGAAGCTTTCAAGCAAACAATTGGTTTATCTATAAAAGAATTAAATGAGAGATGGAAGAAAGATATTAAAAGAACTTATTGGCCAGATATTGAAGTAATGTTTGATCCTGATGAATATGCTAAAAGATTAACAGATCCGGAAGAGGACGATGGTTCATATAACACAGGTCCGGCAATCTCACCCAAAGGTGATAAAGTTGCATTCATCACCAACCGCGATTTCTTTTTTAACCTATACCTGATGGATGCTAATACTGGTGAAATAATAAAAGAGTTAGCTGAAGGTAATATTTCACCTGAGTTTGAAGAACTAAACATTATCACTCCCGGTGTAACCTGGTCACCCGATGGTAAAAAAATTGCTATTTCAGCTCTCAGCTATGGATATGATTTAATTTATCTTATTGATGTAGAAGAGGGAGAGTACAATTCAATTTCGCTTAAATTAAATTCCATTAATGGTTTAAGCTGGTCGTGGGATGGTAACTATCTTGCTTTTGTAGGTCAAACAGCTCGTCAATCGGATATTTATATTTATGATTTTCAATCTAAAGAACTTAAGAATTTAACGAATGATATATTCAGCGACAGCGACCCCGAATGGAATCATAGTGGCAGTAGAATATATTTTGCATCGGATCGTGGCGGATATTTAACCGAGCAATCTATTCCAAAGAATTTTAAAATTTATAATCATAATTATAAACAGAAAGATTTATTTTCCGTTGATGTTGTTAACGGCAACATTAAAAAAATAACTAATTACCCTGGCAGTAATGAATTCTCGCCCATTATTAATGAGGATGATTCGGAAATATTATTTATTTCAGATATGAGTGGAATCAATAACATTTATAAAAAGCGGATTTTGTTTACTTCAGAAGATGAAAACATAAGTAGCATTGTAGATATTAAGTCTGTACCAGTTACAAATTCACAAAGTGGTATATATCAACTCTCTGTTACACAAGATGGCAAAAAATTAGTGTTTACTTCTCTATATAAAGGATCTTATAATATATTTCTTATAAATAACCCATTTGAACCCGAAGTGGATATTGACACTTTACCACTTACTAAATATAAAAAGGGATTACTTAATCTTACTGCGCCCACAGAGATAATCTCGGATGAATCAATTGAGAAGAAGAAAGATGAAAACCAATTAAACGTCACCAACGACTCGCCTTTCTTTACGGGTAATTTTATAGATACTACATATACAAGTGAAGATTCACTTCAAATAGATTATGGCAATTATATTTTTGGTGGAGAAAATGAGCCTGCCGGCTCAAGCAAGGATAGTGTTAATTTGGCTTTTAATCCTTCCGATAACTTGGATGAGAATAGTAATTACAAAGTTAATAAATACAAGGTTACATTTGGGCCCGATATTATTTTTGCTAATGCCGGCTACAGCACACTTTATGGCTTTATTGGCTCAACTATTATTAGCTTTAGCGATGTATTAGGTAATCATCGATTAATAGGTGTTACAGGTTTACAAATTGATCTTAAAAACAGCGATTACGGATTAGCGTATTACTATCTTGCAAAAAGAATTAATTGGGGGATTCAAGGATTTCATACTGCCAGATTTGTTAGGCTCTTGAGAGTTAACCCTTTCGGAGGGGCTTCAATAGATTTGTTCCGGTTCAGGAATTTTGGTTTAATAGGTACGGCAAGTTATCCGTTGAATAGATTTAACAGGATTGATTTTGGTATTAGTTGGATAAATATTAAAAGTGAGAATTTAGATGACATTCGTGAAGAGCCGGAAAATGTAGGATTTGTAATTCCTTCTATTAGTTTTGTCCATGATAATATCCTTTGGGGTTATACCGCTCCTATTGAAGGTACCCGGTATAGACTTGAGGCATTTGGCAATGCTGGCTTTGCTGATCCGGAAAAGAGTTTCGTTTCGTTTTTATTTGATTACAGAACATATTTCAGATTCTTTTTTGATCACTCGTTAGCTGTTAGATTTTCCGGTGGATTTTCCGAAGGAAATAATCCACAACGGTTTTTTATAGGGGGAGTAAATAACTGGATAAACCGTACCTTTGCAACAACCGAAGTACCCATTAGATCTGCTTCAGACTTCGCATTTCTAACTGCGGCTTTGCCACTTAGAGGTTTTGATTATGCTGAACAAATTGGGACAAAATATGCTTTAATGAATATTGAATTAAGATTTCCGTTAATCCGGTATCTTATTACAGGTGGTCTTCCACTATTACTTCGTAACATTCAGGGAGCTGTATTTTTTGATGTTGGTACTGCATGGAATAGGAACAAGGAGTTGAGTTTATTTAAAAGAAATAATCTGGGTAACCTGGTTACGGATGATCTATTGATGGGCACAGGTGTTGGTGCAAGGGTTTTCTTTCTTTATTTTTTATTAAGGTTTGATGTTGCCTGGGCTTATAACATTGATGGATTCTCTAAACCAAAGTTTTATTTCTCTCTGGGAGCAGATTTTTAGTTATGAAATGATCATAGAATAAAAAATTGCCTGAAATAAATAAAATGTATCAGGGAATTTTTATATTAATCCTTATAAAATCAGAGTTTTACTTCGAGGGTTTTTTTGTTTTATCTTCACTCTTTTTAGATGAATCCTTTACTTCCTTAGTTTCCTTAGTTTTATTCCTGTTATTATTGGGAGTACCGGTAGATGAGTTTTTGTAATCGGTTTGATAAAATCCGCTTCCTTTAAAAATCGGTCCTGCACCGGTTCCTATAAGTCTTTTAACTTTTCCGTTGCACTTCGGGCAATTAGATACTAACTCTGCTGTCATAGATTGAAACACTTCAAAATGGTGTTCACAGCTTAAACATTTATAATCATATGTGGGCATAACTTTCCTTATCTTTATAATTGAACATAAAAAATACTAATATTTCTATAAATTTGATGTGTTCCCCGATAATTGGATTCAAATAGCTATTTGATATGGATTTTTTATTTATAGGATGAAACGAGTCCCGATTCATCGGGACGAGTTTCCCGACACGTCGGGACCAATACCAGAAATTCCGCCAGAGGCGGACTAATATAAACATATGAAACTGTTAGTTGTACTAATTTTTTGTGCAGTCTTACTTTTCTTTTCAGGATGTCTCAACTACATTCAGGAAGTAATCCTTTATCCTGACGGTTCGGGTGAAATGCATATTGATTATTGGATGAAACTGCCTGACAAAGATAGTAGAAATGTTGCTAATAAAATTGGAATATTTAATCCGGATTCAATTAGAAATGAATTTATCTCAGCGTATAGTAAAATAAATAATATAACCGTCTATACTGATTCTACGGATAGCACTACTCATGCGATAGTCGATTTTTCATTTATTCATATTGACTCTTTGAATCTAACGAAAGCTTTCGCCGATTCCAGATTTTCATTTAAAAAGGAACAGTCTGGTGAGATAATGTTCAGTCAGTTCATTCTGCCGATAACAACTGGTTTTGGAATAGATGCAAGTGAATATAACGTAATTTATAAATATACATTTTCCGGTTCGATAATCTCTCATAATGCACACAGCGTGAATAATAGGACACTTATTTGGAATTACACTTTATCGGATATTGGTGGTGGTAAAACGATTTCAGTTTTGTTCAGACCGCATAAACTTAAAAAAACACCTGACTGGATATATATGCTGACAGGAGCAGTATTAACGCTGGTAATATTCTTCCTTTTCAGAAAAAAAAAGAGCTAAAACCTTTAACTTAATATCGATTGTTGAAAAAACTTAACCTTTTTATTATATTTATTTTCTATTTTTTAAATATAAATAGTACAATTAGTTAGCAGAATGCCCGCCAACGATTACATGATTTTCTCAGGAAGTGCGAACGTGCCTCTTTCGAAAAGGATAGCGAGAAGTGTTGGTAAAAATTTAGGGGCTATCGAATTAAATAGGTTTAGCGATGGTGAAATTTGGGTTAAATATCTTGAAAACATTCGTGGTTTAGAAGTTTTCATTATTCAATCCATAAACCCACCGGCAGATAATATTATGGAATTGCTGATAATGATAGATGCTGCAAAAAGAGCATCTGCTAAAAGAATAACGGCGGTGATTCCATATTTTGGTTATGCACGGCAGGATAGAAAAGATCAACCAAGGGTTGCAATTACTGCAAAATTACTTGCTAACTTAATTACAGTTTCAGGTGCCGACAGAGTGATGACAATGGATTTGCATGCAGCACAAATTCAAGGGTTTTTTGATATTCCTTTTGATCATTTATATGGCTCTTCGGTTTTTCGTGGTAAATTTAATCGCTTTAAAGAGGATCTTGTTATTGTATCGCCAGATGTGGGCGGCATTAAATTGGCTAGAGCCTATGCCAAACTTCTTAACTGTAGTTTGGTTGTGATTGATAAACGACGCCCGAAGCAAAACATAACGGAAGTTGTAAATATTATTGGGGATGTTGAAAATAAAAATGTTTTGATAGTTGATGATTTAATTGACACAGCAGGAACATTTACTGGAGCTGTAAATGCTTTGAAGGAAAAAGGTGCAAAAAAAATATTTGGCGCAGTAACTCATGCGTTACTGTCGGGTGAAGCAATTGAAAGAATTGAAAATTCGGAACTGAATAAATTATTTGTAACCGATACAATTGATTTTAACAATAAGACCCGGTCTAAAAAAATAACAATTGTTTCTGCTGCCGGTCTGTTTGCCGAAGCAATACGCAGAACATTTAATAATGAGTCGATTAGTTCACTTTTTAATATTGATAAAGGATAATATATACCCGGAGAAAAAATGGAAAATATAATTTTAGAAGCAAACGAAAGAAAAAACACGAATAAACAAACTAGAAATAGTTTAAGAAATCAAGGTAGAGTGCTCGGTACTTTTTATTATAAACATGTTAAACCAATATCTATTGATGTGTCCCGCCAGTCAATTCACCCTTTAGTGTTCACTTCAAAGACAAACTTAATTTCACTTAAATTAAAGGATCACGATAAATATGAGTGTGTTATTAAAAACGTTCAGTTTGATCCCGTGAGTGATAAAGTAGTGCATTTTGATCTGATGGGAATTACAAAAGGTGAAAAAATCCAATTGGAAATTCCATTACAATTAATAGGTAATGCAATTGGTATTAAAGATGGTGGAATATTGCAGCAAAGCCTTTATAAAATTGATGTTGAATGTCTTCCAAAAAATATCCCTCAGTATTTAGATATAGTAATTTCAGACTTGGCACTTGGTGATTCTATTCACGTTAGTGATTTATCTTATGATAATATTACTATTCTTAGTGTCCCGGAATCAATTGTAGTTTCTGTTAATCATCCAAAAGTTGAAGCGGAAGTTGCAGTTGAAGAAGGTGAAGAGATTACCGAAGAGGAAGAAAGTGCTGAGCCCGAGGTTATTGGTAAGGGTAAAGAAACTGAAGATGAGATAAAAGACTAATTCTTAAACCAAGTGCGCGGAATATTGGGTATAGGAAATCCAGGTATACGTTACCAGCGTAACAGGCACAACGCTGGTTTTTTAATATTAAATTCTTTTGCCGAAAAAAAATCAGTAGAATATAAACCAGGCAGTGGAGAATATTATATCGCTTGTGGAAAGGGAAAACAAGGTTCTTATTGTCTTATCAAACCAACAACTTTTGTAAATAATTCAGGTATCGCCGCGCATCAGTTTATCGAAAAATATAGTATTCAGTTGAATGATTTTCTGGTTGTTTGCGATGATGTTAATTTACAAACAGGCAAATTAAGACTGAGGCTTAGTGGGGGAGATGGCGGTCACAATGGTCTTGCTTCTATTATTTATCATTTTAATTCTGATAAGTTTCCCAGATTGCGAATTGGAGTGGGAAATGATTTTACTGATGGACAACTTTCATCTTATGTGCTAACTGATTTTAGTGATGACGAGGATAACCTTTTATCTGAAATAAATAAAAAGTCGAATTTTCTAATTAATGAATTTATCGAAGGAGGATTTGAAGCAATGATGATTGCAAACAGTAAACTTTTTAACAATCATTCATCCACAAAAATTAATTAAGATAATTTTAAAAAGTATTTAGGAGTTCAAATGAGTGAAATAATTTATACCGTCCCTATTCTTGGTGTAATAGGATTATTGTACACGTTGTGGAAATCTGCTTGGGTACAGAAACAGGATCCGGGCACCGAAAAGATGCAAAAAATTGCCAGTCATATTTATGATGGAGCAATGGCATTCCTCAGATCAGAATACAAAATTTTATCCATATTTGTTGTAGTTATTGCAATACTTTTAGCAGTTTCAGCAAATAATAAAGATTCTTCACCCATTATTGCCGTTTCATTTTTAGTTGGTGCATCTTGTTCAGCGCTTGCCGGCTTTATCGGAATGAGAGTAGCCACTAAAGCAAATGTTAGAACTACCAATGCTGCCCGTACCGGATTGGCTAATGCTTTAAAGGTTGCTTTTATAGGTGGTTCAGTAATGGGAATGGGAGTAGTTGGATTAGGTGTTTTAGGTTTGAGTATTTTATTTATTATTTACACTAATATTTTTGGGGTAGAACAGGTTGCTGATTTAAATAGGGTTATAACAATTATTACCGGCTTCTCATTTGGGGCTTCATCAATTGCCCTGTTTGCTCGTGTTGGTGGCGGCATATACACAAAAGCTGCTGATGTAGGTGCAGATTTGGTTGGAAAAATCGAAGCTGGTATTCCCGAAGATCATCCGCTTAATCCAGCAACAATAGCAGATAATGTTGGTGATAATGTTGGTGATGTTGCCGGGATGGGTGCAGATCTGTTTGAGTCTTATGTTGGTTCAATCGTTGCTACGATGGTTCTTGGTGCTTCGTTTTTTGGAATTGCCGAATTTGCAGATAATTTTAATGGTTTAGGTGCGGTTATGCTTCCGTTAGTTATTGCCGGAGTTGGAATCGTAATGTCTATACTGGGAACTTTCTTTGTAAGAATCAAGGAGGGAGGAAATCCTCAAAAGGCTTTGAACATGGGGGAATTTGGTTCGTCGTTCTTAATGATAATTGCGATCTATTTTATTATTGATTATCTACTACCGAATGAGTGGGTTTTTAATGATAAATTATTTGGTGAAACATATATTATTACCTCTTTGAACATATTTTTTGCAACAGTAATTGGTCTGGTTTCCGGTGTACTTATCGGATTGGTAACAGAATATTTTACAGGCACTGATAAGAAACCCGTTATCAACATTGTAAATCAATCTGTTACAGGAGCAGCAACAAATATTATTGCCGGAATAGGTAATGGAATGATTTCTACTGCAATTCCAATACTTATATTAGCCACTACCATAGTAGTAGCATTTCAACTTGGTGGATTATACGGTATTGCAATTGCCGCAGTTGGTATGCTATCCAATACTGGTATACAGTTAGCTGTGGATGCATACGGTCCGATTGCTGATAATGCAGGCGGAATTGCGGAAATGGCAGAATTACCTAAAGAAGTTAGACAAAGAACAGATAAACTTGATGCAGTAGGCAATACTACAGCAGCGATTGGAAAGGGATTTGCAATTGGATCTGCAGCATTAACGGCTTTAGCACTTTTTGGTGCATTTATGACTGCAGCTAATATTAACGTGATTGATATTTCAAAAGCGAATGTGATGGCAGGACTTTTCGTCGGTGCGATGCTTCCCTATTTGTTTTCAGCTTTAGCAATGAATGCTGTTGGAAAAGCCGCAATGGCTATGATACAGGAAGTTAGGAGGCAATTTGAATCAATTCCGGAATTGACCGCTGCACTGAAAATCATGAAAAAATATTCGGGCAAAGAAAAATCAGAATGGGCAGAAGAAGATCAAATTACTTTTGAAAAAGCCGATGGAGCAGCAGATTACAGCAAATGTGTTGAGATTTCAACTCAGGCAGCAATTCGTAAAATGGTTGTACCTGGATTATTAGCTGTAGGATCCCCAGTGCTGGTTGGCTTACTTGGAGGTGCGGAAATGCTTGGCGGTTTGCTCGCAGGTGTTACTGTTTCAGGTGTACTGATGGCAATTTTCCAGGCAAATGCCGGAGGTGCCTGGGACAATGCTAAAAAAATGATTGAAGAAGGTGTAGAGATTGAAGGAGTAAAATATGGTAAGGGTTCTGACCCCCATAAGGCGGCTGTAGTTGGTGACACTGTGGGAGATCCATTTAAGGATACATCAGGTCCCTCACTAAATATATTAATAAAATTAATGGCTGTTGTTTCACTTGTAATTGCACCATTAATTAAATAAATTTATAACGTCAATCTAATATTTTATCAACCCTGCTCATATTTTATCTCTAAAGATATGGGTCATTAGACCATAGGGAGGTAGCAAAAACTCTATGAGTAAAAAAGTATACGAGAGTGCTGTTCTAATTAATGCTGCGTTGAAAGATGAACAAATTCAGTCAATTGTTTCCCATATCAAAGAGATTATTCTAAACTCTGATGGTAAAATAATAGATATTGAAGATTGGGGAAGAAAGAGATTGGCATACGTGATTAAAAAGAGCAAGATTGGTTACTATGTCATCTTTAGATTCAATGCCCTGCCCAGTGTAAATTCGAAACTCGAGAGATTTTACAAGCTGGATGAAAATATCCTGCGATATCTTACTATAAAACTTTCAGAAACTGCATTAGAACAGATTGAGAAAAACAAACCAGAAACTTCAGTGATAGAGAAACCAGTAAGTGATGATATTAGTAATCTTCAAATGGCGGAAGAAAAATTTGATGAATCGATTGAAACAGAGGAAAATTCTTAAACTATGATTTACCATGGAGGTATAAACTATGGCTGAACTGAAAATGCCGGAAATTAATTATGTAATAGTTGCTGGAAATTTAACAAAAGATCCCATCTTCAGACAAACCACAAATCAAACACCGGTGGTTAATTTTTCACTGGCGTCTAACAGAAGATATAAAGACAGTTCAAATCAGTGGCAGGAAGATGTATGTTATATTGGAATTGTGGCATGGAATAAACTTGCTGAGAGTTGTAAGGAAAGACTAAAAAAAGGATCGGCAGTTCTGGTTGATGGAGAACTCCAGAGCCGAAACTGGAAAACAGATGAGGGATACAACAGAAGTATTGTTGAAATAAAAGCCAGAAGGATTCAGTTCCTCAACAAGAGAGCGATGAAAGATGAAAATGAAATCGATAAAAAAATAGTAGAAGAAAAAAATGAGTCTGAAATTGAAAGTACCATTCGGGTAACTAATGATACAAATGTTGAATCGAACAACTTAGATTACACTGAGGATTCATTCGATAAATTTTTATCGAGTGAAGAATCCGATTTAATTAAATAGGAATAATTAGGATTTTCTAAATGGCAATGAGAAATCAAAAAATTTGCAAATTCACACAAGACAATATCAAGTATATTGATTATAAAGATGTGAAATTGCTGCAAAGATATGTGACGGAACAGGGTAAGATAATTCCTAAAAGAATTACCGGTACAAAGGCTAAATATCAGCGGGAATTAGCCGTCGCAATTAAACGAGCAAGGCATATGGCTCTTATGCCTTATGTATCCGACTCTCTTCGGTGACTAATTAGTTTTTGGAGATAATATGAAAGTAATACTAAGAAGAGACTTCGAATCTCTTGGGCATATTGGCGATATTGTTGAGGTGAAAGAAGGTTTTGCAAGAAATTTCCTCATTCCTCGAAAAATTGTATATAATGCTCTTCCCGGAAATTTGAAAGCTTTAGAAGAAGAAAAGAAGAACATGGATAGAAAAAGTAAGCATGAATTTCAAGCAGCAGAAACCATGGCAGTTGAACTTGAAAAGGTGTCTGTTACAATTCCGGTTCAGGTTGGTGAAGAGGATAAAATTTTCGGTTCGGTAACTGCGCAAATGATAAGTGATGCGTTGAAGGAGAAGAGTTTTGAAATAGATAAGCGAAAAATTGAAGTTGAAGAAACAATAAAAACCTTAGGTATCTACAGTATGAATATAAAATTACATTCAAAAGTGAGTGCAATAATAAAAGTTTGGGTTGTTCGTGAGTAGTAATTGATGTGGAACACAAATAAAGGGAAGCAATGTTTGCTTCCCTTTTCATTTTAAAACTATTTGGCTTATCTAACTTTTATCTGACCATCCTTTATAAGCTTTGCTATATGTGCAGTTCCAATTTTTGAAATGGTTTTTATCTCACTTGCTGAAAGTTTTAGACTGACAAATCGGTTTAATTCCTGTACAAAAATTTTCTTCTTTTGAAGGTTAGGAAGAAATCTTCTTTTAGTCTTATTATGTGCATGCGAAATGCTGTTCCCGGCTATGGGTCCAACACCCGATACTTGACATTTTCTCGACATTAAATCTCCTTAATAACTAATCATTTCAAAAAATTGAATAATAAATATACATATATTTTAAGAAAAATGTACAATACATATTTCATAAAAATAAATAAATCTCCAAATAGAAAGTTATTTTTATAAAAATTTATTAATAATGCATGTTACACAAAGGAATGATTTTTGTCATATTGATCCCGATTCATCGGGAGAAATATCTCCAAATAGTGCAAATCGTGAACCTTGAGATTCTTCAGAATGACAATTTTGTTTAAGGTGAGTAATAATATCACCTATATTAATGTTACTGATTTAATCAATAAAGTAAAATTCGTTTAAATTCAGTATAATATATAACTGAGCGTAATAAAGATCTTTGGAAAATAATCATGGAATATTATGAACTTCATCCTGAAAATCCCCAATTAAGATATATTAATAAAGCTGTTTATGTCCTTAAGAAAGGTGGAATCATTATTTACCCTACTGATACGGTGTATGGAATCGGGTGCGATATATTTAATAAATCAGCGTTGGAAAGGGTTCAATCCATTAAAAACAATCCTGATATTAAATTGCTTAGTTTTATCTGCCACAGTTTTAAGGATATTTCAAACTATGCAAAAATATCGGATTCTGCATATAGGTTGATGAAATATCTTTTACCCGGTCCCTATACTTTCATATTACCTGCTGCAAAGCAGGTCCCTAAAAAATTATGGACAAAAAGAAAAACTGTTGGTATTAGAATTCCGAATTATAAGGTTGCATTAAAATTGGTTGAAGAGCTTGGGAATCCAATTATTAGTACCTCAACGACTAGGAGTAATGGTGAAATACTCTTTGATCCAAATGAAATAAGATCGATATTTAATTCACAAGTAGATTTGATGCTGGCTTCAGGAAATCTTTCGGGGATACCATCAAGTGTTATTGATTTAAGCGATGATGAACCGGTTGTGATTCGTAAAGGAGCTGGTGACGTAAGTTTATTTGTTTAATTATATTACTTATAAAATATAATGTAGAAAGTTAAGAAAATTTATTGAGGGAAATGAACCTAACGTAATCAGTATGTTATTTAAACACGCCGTGTATTACGTAGCTACAATTGTTACAGCGACCAGCAATTAAACTATCAGATATTACAGTATGCCAATCTCTGCGAATTAGTGTCTCCCCACAGTTCGGGCAAAAAGTAGTCTGCCCTTCAGCATTATGAACATTACCAACATAACAGTATTTCATTCCCATAGATAAAGCTATTCCCCTTGCTTTTGTTAATGTGTGTTCCGGTGTATTTTCTTTATCTAACATTCTAAAGTCCGGATGAAACGCTGTAAAGTGAAGAGGTATGGTATCTCCAAGATTATTTAGAATCCAATCACACTCGGATTTTATTTCTTCCTCTGAATCGTTCTCATCCGGAATTAATAAAGTAGTTATTTCAAACCATACATCGGTTTCGTTTTTTAACCATACCAAAGTCTCTAACACATCCTCTAAATGAGAGCTAGTAGTTTTCCAATAAAATTTTTCGGTAAATCCTTTCAAATCAACATTAGCAGCATCAATATATTTATAAACATCTTTCCGCGCTTCTTTATCTATGTACCCAGCGGTTACCATAACAGATTTAATATCTGCCTCTCGCGCTAACATTGAAATATCTATTACATACTCTCCGAAAATTGTTGGATCGTTGTATGTATAAGCAATAGAAGGTGTACCTTTTTTTACTGCCAAGGCAACAACCTCTTGCGGCGTTACATTAAGCGAATTTAACTCATCAATTTTAGCTTTGCTCATAGACCAGTTTTGGCAGAACTTACAACCCAAATTACATCCCGCTGTTCCGAAACTGAGTACCGTTGTACCGGGGAGAAAATGATTTAGTGGTTTTTTTTCAATAGGATCTATTGCAAAACCGGTTGGTCTTGCATAACCAAGTGTGTATAGTTTCCCATTGTGGTTTTGTCTGATATAGCAGAAACCTGGTTGCCCATCGCCAATTTTACAATAACGTGGACAAAGTGTGCAAAGTATTTTTTCATTATCAGCAGGCTCCCACCATTTTGCTTCAACCATCTCTATTTTATCTATTAATGTGTTCATTTACATCACTTCAAATCTTAGCCAGTTGTCTTTACTTTTATCCGAAAATGGAGTCCCGGCCATAAATATAACCATTTCTCCATCATTTACAAGTCCTGTATTTAGTATTATCTCTTTTGCTTTATCAATTTTAATATTTTTCTTATCAAATTCTTCAATAAAAAGAGAAGTAACACCCCAACGCAAGCACAAAGAATTCATTGTTGCGAAGCTATCGGAGATTGCTATTATCTTTGCATCAGGTTTATATTTTGAAATTCGTCTGGCAGCCCTGCCTTTATTAGTAAATACAACAATTGCCTGAGCATTAATTTGCTTACTTATTTCTGAGATACCGCGAAATACTGAATCAAACAAATTTTCTTCAAGATTATCAGGAATAACAAAATTTAATTTTGCTTTATCTTGATGATGTTTTTCTGAATTAAGAATAATTTCATTCATCATAGTGACTGTTTGAACAGGGAATTTTCCTATAGAAGTTTCTCCACTTAACATAACAACATCTGAACCATCCCATACTGCATTAGCAACATCCGATGCTTCTGCACGGGTTGGTATAGGTGAATCGATCATTGATTCAAGCATTTGTGTGGCGGTAATTACAAGCTTACCTTCTTCATTACACTTTTTAATTATTTGCTTTTGAATAACCGGTACTTCCTGGGGTGCTAACTCCACACCTAGATCACCTCGTGCGATCATTATGCCCTCGGATACTTTAATTATTGAGTCGAGATCGTCAATGGCTTCTTTCTTTTCTAATTTAGCTATAACCCGAATGTTTTGCTTTTTTTCTTTCAGCCATTCCTTTAACTTTTTTATATCATTCGAGGTGCGAACAAACGAAAGTGCAATAAAATCAACACGATACTGAATAATAAATCCAAGGTCACGGTAATCTTTCTCTGTAATAGAAGGTGTGGAAAGTTTCATGCCCGGCAGATTCATCCCTTTTCTGGGAGATAAAGTACCGCCGTTTTCTATATCGCATATCAAAGAATTATTTTTCTTTTCCTTAATTCTTAGCCTGATAAGTCCATCATTTATTAAAATAGGTGCACCTATTTGAGCATCATCAACTAATTGATTGTAAGAAGTAGAGATAATCTTTTCGTCTCCCGCAATATCATCGACTGTAATTTCAATTTGATTACCTGTTTCAATATAGATTTCGGGTCGAATCAAGTCACCAATTCTAATTTTTGGTCCTTGTAAATCAACTAATATTGCTAAGGGTGAATTTAGTTCCTTGCAAGCAGTATGTATGTTTTCAAACAATCCTGTGAAAAATTCATAATTTCCGTGGGACATATTTAGCCTCACACCATCAACCCCGGCTCTTATAAGTTCTTTTATTAATTTTGATGATGATGATTGAGGTCCAAGCGTTGCAAGTATTTTTGTTCGTGCGCTGTTGGTAACGGAGTTTTTCATTTCTTTTTCTTTTTTCCGCCTGCAGTACTTTGTTTCTTCATAGCTCTAGCTATTGCATACATATCTTTTATTTTCTTTTCAACAAGATCAAATACAGAACCTTTCGTGTAGCCCTTTGCAGTTTTTGTGCCTGCGCCAACACCTGTTAGTATTTCAATTCCTTCTTCAACACGTTTAATGGTATAAATATGAAATTCTTTTTTTGCAACAGCTTCTATTACATCTTCTCTTAACATAAGATCCTTTACATTTTGTGCAGGAATAATAACACCCTGCTTTTTGTTTAAGCCCATAGATTTGCAAACATCAAAAAATCCTTCAATCTTTTCATTAACACCACCAATCGGTTGTACATCACCTTTTTGATTTAGCGAGCCTGTTACAGCAATAGATTGTTTAATTGGCAAACCGGAGAGTGTGGAAAGTAAGGCAAATATTTCTGCACTCGATGCACTATCCCCATCAACAGTTCCGTATGATTGTTCGAACACAAGATTTGCGTTAAATGATAAAGGCAGTTCCTGTCCAAAAGTTTCTTTAAAATAACCCGAAATAATTAACACACCTTTATTATAATGACGTCCGCTCATTCCGGCTTCACGCTCTACATTAATAATATTTCCACTTCCCAACGAAACAGTTGCAGTAATTCTTGTTGGTCTTCCAAATGAGTAATAATCAGCCGAGTAAATTGCTAATCCATTAATTTGTCCGCAACGTTCTCCCGTAACATCCATCAAAAATGTTTTATCTTCATACATTTCGGATATTTTAGATTCAAGCATTCCATGTCTCTCCATTGCATTTTGATAAGCCATCTCTATGTGTTTTGCCGTTACAATATCAGCCTTATCGTCATTGGCCCAAAAGTTTGCCTCCCTTGCAAGATCAGCAATTTTTGAGAACCTTGCTGTTAATTTATTTTTCTGTCCCGCATATATTGCTGCAATTTCCAGCAGATGTGCGATAGCATTTTTATCAAATTCTTTTAGTTTATCATCTTTTATTAATTTCTTAATTAGCTGCGCATACTCTCTTAAAACAGTATCAGTCTGTGTCATTTCATAATCAAAATCTGCTTTCACTTTAAACATCTTTTTAAAATCGTACTCATATTCAGATAAATAGGAATATACTGCCTGACTTCCGATAAGTATTACTTTTACATCAAGCTCTATTGGTTCCGGTTTAACGGTTGACGATGTGAAATGAAACAAGTTTGGTGAGTCCTGAATTTCCAAGGTGTGATAAGTAAGAACTCTTTTTAATGTTTTCCAGACACTTGTTTCTTCAAACAGATGCATAACATTTAGAACCAGGTAGCCGCCGTTAGCTCTTAAAATCGATCCTGCTTTAATATTTGTAAAATCGCTATAAAAATTTCCTTTCCCATCGCTAACTCTTTCAACAGAGCCAAACAAATTTGTAAATGTAGGAGATGTTTCAACTATAATGGGGCACTCATTAGTTGCAGTATTATCCAGGATAATATTCACTTCGTAATCTCTAAAGTAATCAATTACATATCCTTCTTGTGTAGTTTCACCCTGTGGCTTTGATCCTTTAAATATCTGAATGTTATCAAGAATATTCTCTTCAACCTGGCTTAAGTAAAATTTCACTTTTGGCTGCGGGAAATTTTCTCTTAAGTTTTCCATAACAGCTTTTACAACATCCACTGTACATTCTACTTCCAGTTCTTCAAGTTTTATCTGAAATTCCTGACTAATTTTTAACCCCCTCTTAAATAATTGTTTTAATTCTTCCTGATACTCGTTATACATTTTTGTTATTTGTTTTGCTCGTTTTTTAGTAATCTCTTTATCTTTTACCTTTTGTTCAAGCTGAATTATTGGTACTTGTTCATCACCAATAAGCGGGATTATATCGGGTCTTGCAACATCGCCGATCTTTACCTGCCCAAGAGATAATCCTTCTTTTCTCAGTTTTGCATCAAAGGTTCTCATTAATTTTTCTTCTTTTTTATTGTATTTAATAACAATGCTTTTTTTCTTCCCAATATAGCTATCACTTTCAAGCGCCAACATTATTTTGTGGCGTAATACTTCTATGGCAGAGTGCAGAGCTCTTACAAAAAATTTAACTACTCCTTTTGGAAAAACAAGCAAAGTCGGTCTGTTAGAATCCTGAAAATTATTAACATAAGCATAATCAAAAACTTCGGGGCAGCTTGATGCCATAGTTTTCAGAATTTCCTTTACAGTTGTTGCTTTACCTGAGCCGGAGAGTCCTGCAATATAAATGTTATAACCCGGCGCTTTTAATTCAACACCTAACCGAAGTGCTTTTAATGCTCTTTTTTGTCCTAAAATTCCCTTAAGTGGTTCTATATCGCTTGTTGAAGTAAATTCAAAAACATTAGGATTACATTTCCATCTTAATTCGTTGGGTTTTAGTTCTTTATGTCTTTTGGTTTTTGTGCGATTCATTTCTTACCTTTGATAAATTAATCGGGTTAGTATATTTAATTATAAATCATTCAATTATCAGTTACAAAAATGTAAATATTATTCAAGCTAATAGCAAAGAAGTAAAATTTGTAGAGTTTAATTCTCAGAAAATTGTCAAGTACTTAAATATGATAATCTGCAGATTGTAATTTTAAACGAAAAACTTTTTTGATAAATTTAATGTTGGGACAGATAAAGTAGTTGATGAACTGAGAAATTATTTGAATATTTATTAGGCGAATATAAAAAGGTAAATTTATTAGTGTTATCATTTGAAATTAGATAACAATGGAAACACATTTTTGCTAAAAATACTGTTTTAGATTCGACCCATTAAATCATAACTATTTATAATTATTAAAGGAACACAATGAGTATTTTTTCACACTTCAAATCCTGTAATCTTATTTTGCTGATTTCGTTTGTTATGATAAGCAATCAAAGCATTGCACAAAACAACAATAAAGTTCGTATTAGTCCCAAAGCCACTGTAATGCAAACTGTTGGGCTTACTGATGTGAGAATTGATTACAGCAGACCGGGTGTAAAAGGAAGAGTGATATGGGGTGGATTGGTTCCGTACAATAAAGTATGGCGTGCAGGTGCTGACGAAGCCACAAAAATTACTTTTGCAAATGATGTTAAAATTAATGGCAAAACATTAAAAGCAGGGAGCTATAGTTTTTTTACAATCCCCACAAAAAACAAATGGACTTTAATATTTAATTATGTGGCAGACCAGTGGGGCGCATTTGAATATAACGAATCAGAAGATGCACTACGAATTGAAGTAACCCCTGAAGCGGGAAATATGCAGGAATGGCTGGCTTATACAATAATTAAAACATCAGATAATTCTGCAGTTGTAAAACTTGAATGGGAAAAATTAAAGGTTCCTTTTATAATTGATATTTCGACGAAATAAAACAAGAGGCTGTCTCATTAGTATTGTAATTTTGTCATTCCCGTGGAAACGGGAATCCAAAACCTTTATTACAAGTTAGACCCTAACTTTCCCAGATAAATCGCAAGCGCGTCAACTTAATTGCCCCGACTTTTCCGCTCCGGTGAGCGGAGCGAGACGAGTAAGTCGGGGAAATTGTAAGCACTAGAAAAATAAGGCTTTTCCCAAAGGGATCACTTTGTGAAGCCACATCTCAACTTTCAGTTTTGGCTATCCAAGGGATTCCTTCGGAAAAGCCAATATTCGGGTTGTTAATTTAACCCATGACCTAAAGAGACTGTGTGAATATCATAAAAACCGTTGAAACGGTTAATAACACAGTTTGTTTTTCTCCTAGATTCCCACGATTGAAATCGTGGGTTAATAAAATATTTTTATTTTAACACAGTCTCTAAAGGTCGTGGCAATTCAATCCCGACTCAGCCGGTATACTTTTTCTTAATCTGCTATGATGAAATAATCATTAAGTTAACGCCAATTTGATAAATCGGGACAGGTAGTGGGAATGACAAACAAGTAAAAATAACTTTTGAGACAGCCCCTCAAATTTTCTCTCGGAACTAATCCCTAATAATCTTCAACAACTCCTTTGTTTTTTTCTTCATTTGTTTCACATCACCTTTGCTTTCAACATTTAATCTTACTACCGGTTCTGTGTTAGACATTCTTAAATTGAATCTCCAATTTTCATAGTCAACGGATAAACCATCAAGTTTATCAATCTTTCCATCGGAATATATTTCTTCAACCTCATTTATTTTTGCTACAGGATCATCAATTGTTAAATTTATCTCACCTGAGCAGGGATATGCGTAAATCATTTCTTCAACCAGTTCGGATAATTTCTTCTTTTCTTCGCTCATTAACTGAAGAACCAATAAAAACGGTATCATTCCGCTATCGGAATAGGCATTATCTCTAAAATAATGGTGAGCAGACATTTCACCGCCGTAAACAGCATTCACTTCTCTCATCTTTTCTTTAATGTAGGCGTGTCCACTTTTTGAAACTACTGCAATGCCTCCGGCTTTATTAACCACATCAAAAGTGTTCCAAACAAGACGCGGGTCGTGTACAATATTTTCCCCGGGATGATTTTTAAGGATAGACTTTGCAAGGAGTCCAACAATATAATATCCTTCGATAAAATTTCCTTTCTCATCAAAAAAGAAACAGCGGTCGTAATCACCATCCCACGCAACTCCGAGATCAGCTTCATTTTTTTTCACTGCTTCGATAGTCGGTTTCCTGTTTTCAGGAAGCAGCGGGTTTGGTACACCGTTAGGAAAATCCGGATCAGGATCTGTGAATACTTTTATCATTTCAATTGGAAGTTTGTTTTCAATCGCATCCAAGGCAGCACCTACACAGCCATTACCTCCGTTAACTACAACTTTTAAAGGGTTAATTTTTGCAGGATCGTAAAATTGGTTAAGGTTTTCAATAAAAGTGCTCATAACATTCACCTCTTTTGAGGAGCCTTTATTCTCACTTATTTTGCCGAGTTCATTATCTAATATCATTTGCTCAACTTCATTCAAACCGGAGTTGTATCCTACCGGTACTGAATCTCTCTTAACAAACTTCATCCCGTTATATTCCGGCGGGTTGTGGCTGGCAGTTATCATTATTCCACCATCCGCATCAAAATATGGTGTGGCAAAGTAAACCATTTCGGTTCCGCACAAACCAATATCAATTACATCAGCGCCACTTTCATTTAATCCTTTTATCAATGCTTCTGAAATTTCACCGGATGATTTTCGTACATCGCGACCAACAATTACTTTATGTGCATTAATAAGTCTCGAGTATGCACGCCCAACTTTGTATGCCAGGTCAGTATTAAATTCACCCGGAACCTTTCCTCTAATGTCGTAAGCCTTAAACCCGTTAATTTTTGCCATAAATAGAACTCCTGATATCTGGTAATTTTGTAGAAAAATTATTCATGTACTGCGAAATGTATTTTTCTTTAGTACGATGGTTAATATATTTTGTAGTCTGGAATATTTAAAAATGAAAAATAATCATACCTTCTTGGGAAAGAAAGGAATAAGATATTTTTTTTTCAATGGATTATTAACTAATTAGTTTTTACATTGCACGTACAATTAAACTGTGGAGAGAGATATCGGAACTACGGATACTGTTAAGTGGCACTTCGCTAAATGTAACAATTCTAAATGTAACTCAATCTTCCTGGTTAATCCTACGGAAACACCGGGTGAGTTAGGTTTTATTTGTCCGGGATGCAGCGCAAAAACATTGACCTCGCATGTTGTTCAATGTTCAAGCTGCAGGACAATACTAAATTTTGTAAGGGCAGCACCTAACGAGGAAAAGGTGGTTTTTAATGTCCCAAAGTGTTCTCATTGTATTGGTACAGTTGAGGATGAATGGGAAATCGAACCACTTTATCAGCCTGATTCATACATTTAGGATTTAACATCCTCAGTAAAATATTTAAATCCGGGTTTTTAAACCTCAGGATAGTTATATCCAATTGCTATTAGTTTGGCAGCAGGATTAATTTATAGAATCCTTTGAAGAACTAATATAGGTGGGCGAAGCAAAACAATTTACTTAGAATTCGACAGAATTAGCCCTTATAAAAGAATTGATTTGATAATTTCAGCAGGTTTTGCAAAGCCCCCTTATATTGAAGATATCCCATCTTTGTTTAGTATCAGTTGCTGAACAAGAATTTACACCTGCCAACTCTTTCACCCATTCTTATTATTTTAATACTGTAGTAATAGTGGATTTTTTAGATTATAAATTTCCACTATTATAACAATCAAGACTTAATTATTTAAAAACAGCAAAGGCATATTTTTATGAAAAAGACTTTCGCATTTCTGATAATTGTGATTAGTTTTTTCACAATAACTATCGCTCAGGAAAATGAATACTGGTTTAATCTTGATACAATTAAAGCCGGAAGATTTGATACCGGTAAAATGTGGACGTTTGAATATCCCCCAACAGACTATTTTGAAGAAGAGTATGGATTCAAACCGGATGAAGAATGGTTTGATGATGTGAGAATGGCTGCATTAAAATTTGCAACTTATTGTTCAGCATCTTTTATCTCGACGGATGGGCTTGTTATGACAAATCATCATTGTGCCAGGAAAAGTGTTACAGATGTAACAGGGGATGGTGAAGATCTTCATGCTGATGGTTTTATTGCACTTACTATTGATGATGAAAGACCGGTGCCCGGTTTATTTGTTGATCAGTTAGTATTAATACAAGATGTTACTGCTGAAATCCAGACTGCCATGGAAAATGGAGAAAACGAAGAAGAAAAAATGACACTAAAATCAAAAATGATTGATGAGATTGAAGCCGGGATTGCAGAGGAAACAGGATTAGAAGTTTCTATTACGCCGTTATATAAAGGTGGACGTTATTCAGCATATGGCTATAAGAGATATAATGATGTAAGACTAGTTTTTGCACCTGAAGAGCAATTAGGTTCTTTCGGTGGTGAACATGATAATTTTACGTATCCACGCTACGTGTTAGACTTTTCTTTCTTTAGGGTTTATGAAGATGGTGAACCGTTAAAAACTGATTATTACTTTAAATGGAGCGATCATGGTGCGGAAGTTAATGAACCGGTTTTTGTAATTGGAAATCCCGGTACTACTAATAGGCTAAAAACCATTGCTCAATTAGAATACTTAAGAGATATATCCTATCCTAATAAATTGAAATTATTAGATGATTTAATTGAGACTTATGAAACAATTCTTGAAAATGATCCTGACAGAGAGCTGGAACTTAAAGACAGGCTCCTGAATTTTCTGAATTCACAAAAAGCATACAAAGGAATGCTTAAGGGATTAAGGAACCCTGTATTAATGCAAAGAAAAAAAGATTTTGAAATGAATTTTAAATCAGCAGTACAATCAGATCAAATTTTAAGCAAACACTACAGTAATCTCTGGAATCAAATTGAAGATATTAGAAATGAACTGAGGAAGATTTCTAACAAAAAATTTGCTTTTAGCTTGAATGAATTTTCTACTCCAACATATTTTTTTATTGCTGATGAATTGATAATTATAGCGAATGAACTCAAATTGCCAGAAAATGAAAGAGATCAATCTTATATTGATGACGAATTAGAATACATATTTAATTCCATGATGCCCGAAGATTTTGATTACAAGACAAATAATCATTTGTTAAAGCAGAAGATAGATATTCTTTATAAATATCTGGGCAAAGATGATGATTTAGTTAAAAAAATTGCAGGAGGATATCATGGTGATGAGGCTGTAAAATATATCCTTTCAAATTCTTCGTTAACTAATGCATATGATATCAGAGAGCTTGTTGCAAAAGGACCCGAAGCCATACTAAGCGGTGATGATCCATTTATATATTTTATTCTTTCTGCAGAAGAAATCACCAAAGAGTTAAATAAAAAAGTGGATGAGTTGATTACGCATGAGAGTTTTTATAATGAAGAGTTAGGACGGGCACTATTCGAAGTTTATGGCACATCAATTCCGCCCGACGCAACATTCACTTTAAGAATTTCCGATGGGGTTGTTCGCGGCTTCCCTTATAACGGAACAATTGCTCCGCCTTTTACCACATTCTTCGGGATGTATGACAGGTACAACTCGTTTGATAAAGAATATCCCTGGAGCTTACCAATAAGATGGATAAATCCACCTAAAGATTTTGATCTTTCAACACGATTTAATTTTGTTACAACTAATGATCTTACAGGAGGCAGCTCCGGTAGTCCGATGATAAATAAAGATGCAGAAATTGTCGGTGTATCATTCGATGGAAACATTCAGAGTTTACCCGGTAACTTCATTTTTAGATCGGAAGAAAATAGAACTGTTGGTCTGCATTCAGATGGAATGATTGAAGCGATTGAGAAAATTTATAAATTCATTCGTCTTGCAGAGGAATTGAAAAACGGAAAGATAGTTAAATAATCAGAATTTAATATTTAATTTGAAGTTGTAATTAAACGGCTTTTTTTTAACCAATAATTTATTCGATTTAACCATATTTATACGGAGCATCAAAATGCTTAAGTCATTCACGTACTCTTTTCTTTCATTAATGTTTTTTATAACTGCAGCTCTTACTGCACAGGAAAACACTTTCACTTCATACGATTTACTCAGAATGAAGTATGCTGTCGAAACAGCAGTCTCTCCCGATGGAAATTATATTGCCTATACTATTTTTGTACCAAGACCTTTATCTGATGAATCCGGACCGGATTACCGCTATTTATCAGTTTACGATATTATTAAAAACACATCGTACGGTGTATTAGGAAATAAAATAAATGTCAGTTCTATTGCATGGACACCGGATTCAAAGTTTATAACATTTCGTGCCAAATTAGAAGATGATGAAGAAACTCAGGTTTATCAAATATCACCCGAAGATATTGAACCTATCAGATTAACAAGTTTAGAAACTTCTGTTATTAAATATGAGTTCAGCAAAAACGGTTATGACCTTGCATATATTGCTTTAGCTCCTAAAGCTTCTTTGAAAGTTGAACTGTTGGATAAAGGATTTGATGCTGAAATTTATGAAGAAGAATACAGGGATAGGAATCTGTATGTATTACATCTTAAAACTGGTTCAACGGATCCGAGACAATTAACTGAGGGTGTTTCTGTATTTGATTTTAAGTGGAGCCCCGATGGTAAACAGATCGCTGCATTCATTGCTGATAAAAATCTTGTTGATTATTCATATATGTTTAAAAGAGTTTATTTAATTGATCCCAAATCAGGTGAAAGAAAACCCCATCTCGATAATCCGGGTAAGATCGATCAAATGATGTGGAGCCCGGACAGCAAACATCTCGCATTTATAGCTGCATCCGGGTTACACGATGCTGTATCCGGAAGTTTATTTATAACAAATATTCCAAACACAAAATTCTTTAAAGATTTGAAAAATTATGCAGAAAACTTTGAAGGTTCAATTAGAAAAGTTGCGTGGAAAGATTCGGCTACAGTTATATTTATGGCTGAAGAGGGTGTGGATATTACGTTAAGTGAACTACGGATTGGTGATTCTGAGAGAAGAATATTGATCAAACCCGGAAAGGTTGTTTTTACTAATTTTAGTCTTAGTGGAGATTTAATTTCGTTAGCTGGTAACACATGGCAGCATCCATCGGAGGTGTATGCTTTTACTCTTACTGATGAAAAACTATCAAAGCTAACCGATTTAAACCCATGGCTTTTAAAAGTTCAATTAGGCAGGCAGGAAAAGATAACATACTATGCAAGAGATAGTTTGGAAATTCAAGCTACACTTATCTATCCCGTAGATTATAAAAAAGGAAAAAAATATCCGCTTATAAGTATGATACATGGGGGTCCCGAAAGTGCTTTCCAAAATGGTTGGCAAACTTATTATCACCGCTGGGGACAAATTGCTGCCGGTAAAGGTTTTTTTGTATTTATGCCAAATTACAGAGCGAGTTCCGGCAGAGGAGTTGATTTTACAATGAAAGGGTTTGGCGATACGGGTGGTGCAGAGTTCACAGATGTCCTTGACGGAATTGATTACCTAATTAAACGAGGGCTAATTGATAAAAAACACGTTGGTATCGGCGGTGGTTCTTATGGCGGATTCTTTGCAGCATTGGGTGCAACAAGATACACAGATTATTTTGCTGCTTCGGTAATGTTTGTTGGTATTAGCGATCATTATTCAAAAAGATTTACTACGGATATTCCCTTTGAATCTTACTATGTTCATTGGGGATTCCTGCCGGATGAGAATATTAAGTTTTTAAGAGAACGCAGCCCGATCACTTATGCTAAAGACAGCAAAACACCCATCCTAATTCTTGGAGGCAAGGATGATCCACGGGTTCATCCTTCACAGAGTTTGGAGCTGTACAGAGCTTTAAAATTGCAAAGTAAAGCTCCGGTAAGATTAGTTAGATACCCGGGTGAAGGACACGGTAACCGGAAAAACACATCGAGATTGGATTACAGTTTAAGAACCATGCGATGGTTTGAGTATTATTTAATAAGTGATAATATGAAAAATAAAATGCCGGATAAGTATTTGAAGATAAAAAATAAATAGAATACACTTCATAATGTTTTGTGATAGAAGAGGTTATCTCAAAGATAATTTTTATCTGTTTGTCATTCCCACTGCCTGTCCCGATTTATCGGGAAAAGTTGGAATCTAAATTGTAATAAAGTTTCTAGATTCCCGTTTCCACGGGAATGACAGGATTTTAGGCAGCCTCAACTTTTCAGGTAAGAAACTCTTTGATTACCACGTATAATTCAAATACAAATACAGTGATGAATACCGGGCAAGGGTGCTATTAAAAGTTATTCCGAATTCTACTCCTGCCCCTAACTTAAAACCGCTCAGGTTAAAACCCCGCAAATCCCAACCTGCCGAAATAGAAAGTACAACACCGTAACCCCAAACATCTGTGTCACTAAATGTTCTGTCGTTGAGTGCTAACAAGCCAACGCCTTCCTCAATAAAAATTTGATTTTCAAAATATTGTGTTGCTATTCCCTTAAGTGTAAATCCCTGAACAAATGGAAAATATGGCTTTCGAAAATTGGGAATAATGGCGTTAAAATCCCTTGCATAGATGAAACTTAGTCGCGGGGTAACTTCAAGAAATAGAACTGTATTTGTTTCAATAAAAATGGAAGTGGTGAATGCACCGATTGATGGTGATTCACCTTTAATTGTTCCGCCGCCTATCGATGCGCCAAAACCAATTCTTAATTGAGCATAGGAAATGAAACAGAAAAAAAATACAAACAGTAAAATTAATGGGAAATTGATTGGTATATAAATATTTTTCACATATTTTTTGGAATGAGTTTATACTAAATTATTTTTATTATTTTAAAGATAAGGGTAATAAATGAAGCATACACTTTATACTTATAAAGCAAATGTTACCTCAGTGTATGATGGCGATACATGCACGGTTGATATTGATCTGGGTTTACATACCTGGGTGAGAAAAGAAAAAATCAGACTTTACGGAATTAATGCGCCTGAGATAAGAGGGAAAGAGAGACCGAAGGGATTGAAATCAAGAGATTTTTTAAGGGAACAAATTCTCGGTAAAGAAATTACAATCGAAACACTGAAGGATAAAAAGGGAAAGTATGGAAGATACATTGGTAAAATTTGGCTCAAGAATGAAAAGGGAAAAGAAATAAATATTAGTGATTTGTTGGTGAAAAAGGGTTTTGCAGTCTATAAAGAATATTAGAAAACATTCGCGTATTCACGGCAGTAAATCGCTGCCGATTTGTTAATTTATTTTAAAAGGAACAGAACAAAAATGAATAAAAAATCAGAGATAAAAATATTTGTTGAATTAGACGACCAAAAAATGCCTGTAAAGATTGAGTGGAGAGCTAACGATGCTGATTTTAAAGGCACAAAGCCTACAAAAACATTAATGCTTTCTCTCTGGGATGAGAAAGAAAACGTAACTCTGGGAATTGATCTGTGGACAAAAGAGATGACCGTTGAAGAAATGAATGCACACTACCATCAAATATTTCTTAAAATGGCAGATACATTTGAACGCGCAACACGGAATTCAGAAGCAGCAAATATGATTAGGGATTTTAGTAGTGATTTTGCGAAGAAATTGGATTTGAAAAATAATGCGATTGGGAGTTAACTTCCTGATAAAAAATTAGTTAATAAAGATTATTCAGACAGTTGGCTTAAACGTTATCCTTATTTCATATAGGAATCTGGAAATTAAATTTGAAAAAAATCAATTTGTCTGTTGACTCTTTCATATTTTTTCTTATACTTGTACAGTATAGAAATTATGAATAATCAAAACTATATAAATCTATCTTGCACCTGTTGTTGTAAAAGCAATCGAGGAAAGGATAGTCATATATAATTTTAACAAAATAATAATATATAAAAAGCCTTTCCACAATTGGAAAGACTTTTTTTTTGCTCAAAACTTTGACCTGCTCAATAATTGAATGGAAAATTAGATGTTTTGAGAATCAATCAAATCTTGATTGTAAACAATGAGGTTGATCTTATAAAAGCTGCAGTAGAACTAAATATGTTTCCTTTTATTATTGAACTAAACCGCAGTGATAAAGGAACAGGGGTTAAATTATATAATAATATAAACAATTAAGGAGAATTATCATGAGTAAAGTACTTGATGAAGTGTTAGCAGCAAATGCTGATTATGTTAAGGATTTTGGAGACAAAGGCGAATTACCAATGCCGCCAGGAAGGAATTTCTCCATTCTCACCTGTATGGATGCACGATTAGATCCGGCGAAATACGCAGGTTTAGCTGAGGGTGATGCCCATGTTATACGGAATGCTGGCGGTAGAGCGAGTGATGATGCCATTCGTTCATTGGTCATTTCTTACAAATTGCTCGGTACAAAAGAATGGTTTGTTATTCATCACACCGACTGTGGAATGGAAACATTCAATAATGAAATCATGGGTGATTTATTGGCTAGTAGTTTAAAAACAGCAAAAGTTGATGCTTCGGGTTGGCATGATTCAAATGAAGGGCCCGGTTCAACAGAAGGGAAGTTTAGCCAGTGGTTAACTATTAGCGATCAAAATCAGAGCGTAACTGAGGATGTTAAACGGATAAGGAGTAACTCAATGGTTCCTTCTGATATTC